>JBKPMB010000266.1:0-3063 GCA_046731995.1 Thermoproteota archaeon
TATGTCTAATAGACATACAGATGAACTGTAGTACAAAATAGGGTTTCACATAAATAGTTTATCTCCTAGCGTTCTATGAATGAATCGAACTACAATGTCATACATGGTAGCAACACTAGTGTCTTTGGCTGCACTAGGTACATTAATAATGCAACCCACACTCGCGGCAGCACAGACGAGCAATACAGAGCCATCATCTGGCAGTTCTGCAACCACGAATCCTGCTTGTGGGCAGGTAGTTTCTGGAAATGTCACATTAACTTCAAACCTCAACTGCTCTGGAGATGGGCTAATAGTAGGAGATGATAATACAGTGATAAACATGAATGGCTATACAATTGAAGGTCCAGGCAAACAGAGTTCAAAGGTAGGTATAATGATACCGGCCGCTTCCAACGTACAAGTAAAGGGAGCAGGTCAGTTAAGAAACTTCCAAGCTGGAGTTTTGGCTACAGGCTCTGATAAAGTTGAAGTGTCACGACTAATATTCAGCGATGATCAAATTGCAGTATTTATGACCGGTACCCGTGATACAAAAGTCTCAGAGAATATAATGGATAGAAACACAATTGGAGTGGCAGCTCATTCTGAAAAAGGTGCAGACATAGAATCTAATGTAATGGACGGCAATGCGTTGGCTGGAATTACATTCGTAAATAGCTTAGACTCCACAATAGCAGGAAACAACATACAAGGATCCAATGATGGCATATTCTTAGACCCACAGAGTCATAATAATGTAGTAAGCTCCAACATTGCAAAACAGAACACTGAAGATATTAACAATGGCAACGGATTGCCACCAAACATCAATAATAATGACTTCAAAGACAACCTCTGTACACTTAGCACTCCTAGCGGCCTATGCAAAGGAGGACAATAACAACACCTTTGTATGCAAATATGACATAATAACATAAACCCACGAAACGGTACATCCGTACTTCCTTTTTTATTTTAACTAGGGCCATATAGAATAAAGCTTTTTGACTGTACAACATTGAACATCTTTCTACTTGAATAATCTGATAATAGAAATGAATATTTTCCTAGATTCAATAAAATGTAGTCTAAATTATAATTAGTTAGCTGATTCCTATATTAAATCTCTATTATTTTCCGTGCATAGAATTTTCTTGGTACTAATTTAATCTAATATCATTTTCGTAGGTATTATTATAGTAACTTCTTATCCAATTATAATTTATACCTTGGATATTTTGCAATATATGTTAACAGATTTATTTTAGCTCTCATATAATATTCTATATATACAAAACTGAACGTAGTGTTAGAATAGAGGTCAGAAAAATTAATAAATTTCATATGAGCTCCTCTTTCTTAATGAACGAAAGAAAAAAGGCAAACTATGTATTACTATACGGAATTGCTATTTCCGCCACACTTCTAGCATCATTATTTGTGATCAATGGCTATTTTGCTCAGAAAGCACTAGCACAAGGCACTGCTATACCTAATGCAACAACTAAAGCAGCAAACCAAACTGGTAATATGGGTGCTAATCCAAGTGCACTGATAACTCAAAATGGTTTGAATGCCGTGCTCAATGCAACTCGCAGCACTAATGCAACAAATACGGCAATCAGTAATGTTATTAATGCAACAGGTAGTAATGCAACCAAATAAAACAGGTAGTAATACGTCAATAAAACTGGCTAACTAGTATATGGTAGAAATCTTGGCTCCTGTGCTATGTGTAGTTACTAACCACATGTCTTACATCTAACTACTCTTTCTTTAGATCATCTAGAATAGCTACCAATAGCTGAATTACTCTTTCTTTAGAACTAAATCTGTTTTATGAAGAATCTAAATTAAACAGCCATAGGGTAAATTATCTGTTCTAGACAATATGAGTTAATTTGATTACTTTGACTCAGCATAGCGGTCTGCAATCCTATATCTGATATACTTATCCTCAGGTGAGTATTTCGCAGGATGTGGATCAACTGTGGATGCATTGCATTTTGGGCACTGGTGCTTCAAAGTATATGTATGACATATAGAACATTTTCGTATAAGGTGTTTCATCTATCTATCCTTGATGTGTCCTTTTTGATTCCTCACGAATAAAATTAAAGGTTCCATTGTATTTGCTAATCGTAAGACGAACTTTTTCTATTATATTATTCATTGCTTTCTCAGCTACTTTGAAGTTTTCCGCTGTTACCACGATTCTATATTTAGGAGCTCCAACGTATGTTACACTAACATTTACACCGCTCTTGCTTGCTTCTACTGCTGTTAGTATATTCCTAATTGTATCTACCCCATCCGATTTTTTCAAAGAGATTTCCATTACTCCCCTAATCTCAACATGTGGGATCTGTATTTTGCTGCCTTCTTCTTCAATCGCCTTTAAGACATCATCAGGCAATTCAAGATTTTGGATAGATTCAATTCCTTTCTTTGCTACAGTTTCAAAAACATCATAAACATAATCGTATTTCTGAAGAATTTTATCCTCTATCTCATTTAGTTGAGAATCAGTAATTTTGGCTTTTGATTTTATAATCTCCATAAATACGGATGCTTTTTCATTCTTTTTGATCTCTATAAGCTTGGATTTTCTTTCTTCTCCTGACACTTGTTTCAGTGAAAGATCTACTTCAGCTCGAGTTTTGTCAACTCTTATTACTTTCAAGACTGCCTTCTGTTTTGGTCTTACGTAACGTTCAATATTACGAATCCACCCTGTAGCAATTTCAGAAATATGAAGAAACCCTGTCATATCATTATATTCATCTAATTTAACATATGCTCCGTGACCCATAACTTCCTTGATAGTTGCAATAACAATGTCGCCTCCTTCAGGAAGTTTTCTAATCTCGGTAGTAACCATTTGTAAAGGTACAACCGTACAATCGTCATACTTTAAGGTTGCCCCATAACATGACTATTATATGTTTTCTTGTATGTTTTAGACTATGGATGACAATCTACAGTTTGGATCAACAATCGCGGTTAAACCAGCTATAATTCGAGACAAAAATAATAACTATATATACAAATAATTTTATGGTTATAAAGTCAGATATACTA
>JBKPMB010000267.1:0-3056 GCA_046731995.1 Thermoproteota archaeon
ATGATGGCAATAAAGATAACAGCCTAAATTTATTATTTACAGTAACTTGGAAAGATGATTCTGTTGTATTGATTGATCAAACAAAATTGCCAAATAAGCTAGCCTATGTTAGATGTAAGGACTACAAAGAAGTTGCAGACGCAATAAAAAATCTTGTAGTAAGAGGAGCCCCAGCAATTGGTATCACAGCTGCCCTGGGTCTTGCACTTGCCGCTATGCATAGCAAGGCAGAAACTCTCAATCAATTACTAGCTGATCTCGACGCAGCTATGAAGCTCTTGCAATCCACACGTCCCACTGCTATAAACCTTTTCTGGGCCCTAAAGCGTGTAATGCAAACGGCTAAGGAAAAGAAAAGTATTGATGAAGCAAAAAAAGCTATTCTTGATGAAGCTTTGAAAATGCTCAAAGAGGACATTGAAATTAATAAAAGAATTGGTAGAAACGGCGCCAAATTATTTGAAAGCGGGGATGTAGTTATGACGCATTGTAATGCCGGATCGTTGGCTACAGCTGCTTATGGCACCGCATTAGGTGTAATACGAGCGGCAAGGGAAGAGGGCAAACATATAACTGTGATAGCGACAGAAACTCGCCCTGTAATGCAAGGTTCCAGATTAACTGCCTTTGAATTACAGCATGATGGCATAGATGTAAGTTTGATTCCAGACACTGCTGTGGGATTTACGATGTCTAGGGGAGCAATAAGACGAGTAATAGTCGGTGCGGACAGAATTTTGCGCACTGGTCATGTATTCAACAAGATTGGAACTTATCAAGTAGCAGTTATGGCAAAAATACACAATATTCCCTTCTATGTAGCAGCTCCATTCTCTACGTTTGACTTTGAAAGCAATCCTGAAGATATTATAATTGAGGAACGCTCAAAGGAGGAAGTTACAATGATGGGAAAGAAAAGAATCGCACCAGAAGGAGTTAGGGTCTTTAATCCTGCATTTGATATGACCCCTCCTGAATTAATTACAGGTATTATAACAGAGAAAGGTATTCTGAAACCGCCATTTAAAAAGGAACTTACATTGATGGGCATAAATCATGGTAAGATCAACCCTACCAAATCAACTGGCTAAGAGCAATATATCTCTATTTCTACAAAAACGGTCCAACGTATGTGTATATTAACGCAAGTGTATGTGCTTGCGCAGCATTGATGCAATTATTATTATCATTATTGTTTTAGAGTGATAAAGTATTTATCGGATGAATGCCCAGCTATTTGGAACGTCAAGATGTCTTTACAAAAGGTTACTACAGAGCAAGTCTATTCAGCATTAAGGAAATGCATGGATCCGGAGATCCCAGTTAATGTAGTAGATCTTGGACTCATATATGACGTTGGAATTAGTTCTGAAAATAATAATGTGGATATCAAAATGACTATGACAACAAGGGGTTGTCCACTTCATGATACACTCGTTAGCGACGTGAAGAGGCATGTTGGCAAGATTAATGGCGTTGGAAATATCAATGTAGAAATTGTATGGGACCCTCCCTGGAATATTGATAAAATGGAGCCTACTGTAAGAGAAAAAATGGGTTTTGGGAAACCAAAACTTCGATTCCAGGTGGATTATGAGAAATATTTACCCCTTAGGAAGGGCAATTTCATAAAGCAAGATGATAGTTCACTTCTCCTTACAAATGAAAAACAACAAGGATTCATGGTAAATCAATCTATTGTGGATTTTTGGCATACGTGTGATGGGACAAAGACAATCAATCAACTGACGGATCAGTTTTCTGCTAAACTTGGGTTACCAAGACAGCAAGTTGAACAAGAAGTGGTTCAGCTAGTGCAACAATTGCTTGAAGCTGAGTTGCTTAAAGCTGATAGTTAACACGCTTTTTTTATCAATCTCCTCTTATAATTACCATGATGCAATTTAACGCTATGGTGAAATCTTTTCGCTTATCTGACTCTCCGCATGTGATTGTTGAGCTTGGTAGCGGTGATGGACACATTTTAGAAAAACTAGCGAAAAGTGATAACAATAATAATCATCATGATCATAACACCCCTCCTTGTACTTATATTGGAATAGAATTAGATAGACAGCAATATGAAGATAGCAAAAGACGAATTAATCTTGATAATGTCAAGCTCTTAAATGGTTCCTTTGAAGATATCATACCTATTTTTCCTGATAGCTGTCTTGATTTAGTTATTGCAGTATTGCCACATCCCAATTTTATAGACAGGACTAAACAGCATAAATGGGAGCCATTCTACACAACCTTATATTCAAAATTAAAAAATAATGGTTCTTTTCAACTCGTTACGGAAATAACTGATGAGCTGTTTCAACCAGTGTCTGATGAAATATATGCCAAATGGGTTAAATGGCTTTCAACAACTTTTCAATCTATGGGCTTCCTTCTGGTAACAAAACATGCTGGTGCGCCATTGGAGTATTCAAGCAGGTACATAAATCAATTTAGAGGCGATCCTGAGCGTATACGCATGGTTACTTTGCATTTTGAAAAAGGAGAAAAATATACTAAATGACCTAAGCCAACTTCATGTAGAACTGATTGGATCAATGACTAGTCTATATATCCTATGCCTACTACCTGATGTATGTATATGTATAAATATATTAGCTATTTATAAATCGAAAGTCTTCTTTAACTGCTAATAGTACCACATGCGTATTAGTTCTTTCAACATGTGGCATTGATAAATCTTTTTTCACAAAGTTGCTGAGCTCTTTTCGATTCTTGAATTTCGCGATTATCATCATGTCCGTCAAACCAGTAATATCATATACTGCACATACATTTGGTAATTTTGCTATATGTTTTTCTACTTCTGATATCTTGCCTTTAACTGCCGTGACTTCAATGATTGCAGTCAAGTCATAACCTAATTTCTCGTGATCAAGTACTGCAGAATAAAATTTAATGATTTTTTCTCGTTCCAGCTTTTCCACTCTTGTAAGCACTGTTGGAGGAGATACACCTATCTCATGAGCTATTTTCCTGTAAGAAAGTCTGGCATCCCCTAGCAACTTTATGAGGATTTTAACATCTGTTTC
>JBKPMB010000268.1:0-7947 GCA_046731995.1 Thermoproteota archaeon
GAGGAAGAAAGGATATTTAGCAGACCTAAATTTTTCAGTGCTAAAATAAAAAAAGAGATTATAGCATCATAAAATGTATCCTGTTGCTATCGTCTAGATACTACATTTGGATTTCCTGTTGGACTCCCTGTCTGAAGCATCTCTTCCTGCTCTAGTATATCTTCCATCTCAGTAGCCAGTCTTTGAATAGTTTGAGCGTTGTATCCTTTTGCAAGCTCTTGATTTACATGGATGACAGCGTTATTTATCGCCTCATACGGGCTTCCAACTCTAGATTGTGACACCGTCGGTTATAGTACTAGATACACCTATTGCTACTACTCTTTTTCCAATTTTTGCAAAGATTAAGCTCTTCATGCCAACAAACGTGTCATTTCAATATATGCAGGCCCATGAACCTGTACTCCATGTGCTAGGCTAACCTTATCTCCAATATATATACAAGCATTCCATTTCTGTGTAACTTGTTCTGTTCATTTAACAGCCTTTTGTATTGCTGCTCAACATCTAAACTGAATTTGTAATCGCCATCATCTCCCTTGTACCTTTCATATCATAAACTATCCCAATTGCTTTTTCACAAGTTGACAATACTGTAAATCGGGCTTGTCTTTCTACTCCATTAAGCACATTTCCCTGTCTGCAATTTATCCTATGAGTTTGTTTGTATAACTGTTTGTGGGGCAAACTGGGTGACATAAATGTAAGTGCCCACCGCTAGCCAAGATTGCTGCTACTACCACAATACTTATAATGAATAAAAACCTGCTTCTTTTCAATTCTTAATTTGCATGGTTTAAATAAAAAAATTTGATTGTGTATTATAGTGATATGACCTTTACTAGGATGAATCTCAATAGCTCATACTGGATAGAAATCAAGTGGTTTGTCTACTCTCGTGGCAAATCCATAAGTAAATATTCCAAATCCTATTACACCAATTACGACAGATACTATTTCCAGGTCAATAGGCAATACACTTTTGATATGGGATGGAAGCGTATATGGCAATGTCCCACCTGCATTTACTTCTTCCTTTACAAATTGTGATCCATAGAATATAGCACCAGTAAAACCAATTGCTGCTATTACTATTCCTATAATAATGATGATCCAGTTACGTTTAGGAATTGATTTGTTAGTGTCATTATTATTGCTGTTCTCGTTGTTCTCTGATGGTATTGATGACTCTTTCTTTCTAATCTTTTTGTTATGAACCTATCAATACTGCCTATTCCCAAGTAAGTTCATCTTAATAGAAGGGTTGATTTAAAAAATAAAATTTGTGTTTCTATCGCACTTGCTATCAATCATCTGTGTTTGTGTTTGCAATCATGCATACTTCTATTAGTTTCTTTTCCATTTCCTGTTATGTTATGAGCTCAATAACCAATGCAGTAGTCCCTAGTATTGCATTAACATGGTTACTCTACATTTTTGGATGGGATTGTGTAGTTATTATTATCACTAATATGATACATAGACAACACGTTATAGAATCTTCTTATACATGTGAAGAATGTGCTGAATCATTTGGTAGTAGAGAAGAGCTTTACGATCATATTCCTCAAATGCATGGAATATAGTAAATATTCACCAATTGTATTATCAATGTCAGTTAGATTCTCTTCTAATATTCCTACCTAACTCTGAAATCAGTACGTGTAAGATTCAATTGCAATCTTCATATGTGAAACATAGTTTTCAGCCATAAACTTCTAGCTGTAATCCTGTGTTAATGTCTACATACATTCCTTTGTTGATTAGCAAATGAATAATAGAAGGCCATAGGCAGAATCAATCTTTTTATAAAGTAACATAACGTAGGAAAGCCTGATGTTGGTACATATTCAAGAACAGAAACAGACAGTAAAACTTTCAGATATACTCAAGAATGCGAACGAAGAACAATGTTTTGGACGCTTTATGAAAATTTCCGAAAGTACAGACCGCGAAGATCATCAAATTACAATAACAAAATCTACAGTGAAGGTATGTGTTAATGGCTTGCTGATGTCAAAAGCTGGAATTGGAGATGGATCCTCGACTGCTTTATCTATATATGAATACATAGCTGATGATGACGATATTTTGAGGGCATATAGAACTTTGGGAATTGATCCATATTATAGAATCAAATGCAACAAATGTAACCTACTTGATGATAGGTATCATATTTATCGTGTCCTTGAACATATGAATGATCATCATCATTCTTCATTTAAAGAAATAGGATCATATCTTGAAACACTAGGACTTTAGTAATAAGAGCCTCTTCTTGATAAAGTCAACGCAAAAATGACAATAAAATAGTGAGCCTGAACCGCTAGAAGATATAATAGAATCAGATCTAGCTGTCGAACCACATGCAAATGTAGCCGAAGAACAAAGTATGTTGCCTGAAGATGAAGAGGGTAGCGACAATGAGTAAATCGTAACAGGATATGCTGCAGCTAAGATGCCATTATCGGAGTACCAACTAATTGGTTAGATATCTTTACTGCATCATCAGACATAATCCACTTAATGTGATTGAAGATTATATCTTACAATATATCTTCTTTTATACAATTAGTTAAACAATTGCAAATTTCATCATATCAGAAAAATAATTAGGTGTTCTTGTGTATATTAGGATACCAAAACAATACTATAATAACAAAAAATATTATTATGCCAACTATTAAGCTTCCTAAAAAGGAGAAGATTTCTTTTATTGTTTTAGCAATCCATGTGTTTTCTTTGCATGACAATTAGAGTTTTATGAGATGTAGACAAGCATTTTATCATCATGTGATTAGTTATCGTTAATTTATATTATATCATCATTCTCTTATGGCACCAATAGTTAACCCCTTAATCATTTGTTTTTGGAAGGATAGCATTAAAACCAACACAGGAATAATAGCAAGAGTTATGCCAGCAGTAAGATAGCCCCATTGAATTCTATATATTGAAATAAATTGATATAGTGCAACTTGAAATACTGCCGAGTCAGGTCGGTTAGCTAAGACTATCGGAAGTATAAATTCATTCCAAGAGAATCTAAATGACAAAACCGCAGCTATGGCAATACCAGGTATTGATAAAGGTATTGTAATTCGCTTCAATACACCTAACCTTGAACATCCATCGATTAATGCAGCATCTTCAAGTTCTTTTGGTATAGTTTCGAAATAGTTTTTAAACAAAAGTATGTTTAATGGTATAATCAAGATTTGAAATGTGAGTATAAGGGATATAGGCGAATTGAGCATGCCAATATTGGATAACATATTATACAACGGTATTATGTTTATAACTACCGGTATCATGAAAAGCCCTAATATGATGCTCATAATCACGTTTTTCCCCTTGAATTCAAACCTCGCAAATGCATATCCGCCTAGAGCACTTACCACAACACTTAATGCTGTACTGCCTACACTAACTACAAAACTATTGATTAAACTACGTACAAGGTTAGGATCAGTTAATACAAAAACATAGTTGCTAAATGTTATTTTCTCCGGTAAAAACTTAGGTGGGAAGTTTATAGCTTCTTCATTAGGCTTAAATGATGTTGAAAACACCCATAGAAGAGGAAATAATGTTATGAACAAGAAGATAGCAATTAATCCATATATCACAGTTCGTTCTGTAAAGAACCAAACATTATTGATGACAGCACTATTGTTATAGGTTCTTTTCTTTTTCAGCATATCTTTCTACCTCCGAAGAAGTTTGATGTAATTAAAAGTTACAACTAGATTTATTGCAACGAGGATCAGCCCTGCAGCCGCACCCTTTGAAAGTAGTCCGAATTCAAATGCTTGTCTGTACATATACAGTGAGGCAGTAGTACTAGCGAACAATGGGCCTCCTCCAGTCATCACTAATTGCAGATCAAAGAAATTCACAGACCACATGGTAATTAGTATAAGGTTAATTACGATGAAGGGCTTAAGCAAAGGAAGTGTTATGTAGAAGAAAGACTTGATTTTCGTTGCTCCATCTATTATTGCTGCTTCGTAGATAGTTGGATTTATTGAGAATATCCCTGCAGTCAAAAATAACATAGTGAACGGTGTACCATACCACATATTTGCAATTACTAATGACCATACTACCATATTTGGATCTGAGAGCCAATTAACTGGTTGTAAACCTATCTTATCAAAAAGATAATTTAATATGCCAAAATTATAATCCAAAATAAACTTGAATGAAAAGGCAGCTATGACTGCAGAAATTGTCCAAGGTATAATAAATACGGCACGTAGGACACCTGACGCTTTTACTTTCTGATTTAACAATGTAGATATAAGTAAGCCTGCACCAAATTGTAGAGCAACTGATCCTGCAACAAATACAAGCGTGACTTTAAGTGATGTATGGAAATTAGAATCCTCGATTAGGCCAAGGAAATTCTGCCAACCAACGTACCTCCATTCCTTGATAATGGTAATGAGGGACACATCATGTAATGAGATATATATGTTCCAAAAAAGTGGAAATATTAGAAAAACAACAAGTATTGCAAATGCAGGTGTAAGAAATAGATATGGCTCTACCCTTGCAAACATGCTCTTAGATAACACGTTATATTAGCATTTAGATTACAGTTTTTTATTAATTACCATCCTAAAACCTTTGCTGACTTCGCAGCAGCTTCATTCAATGCTTGTTTAGGGTCCTTCATACCATAATATACCTTGTCGATAGCCTCTTTTATGTTATCAGCTATCTGAGGATATTCAGGTATACTAGGTCTGCTATGTCCTATAGAAATCATAGATATCATTTCCTTATAATATGGTATAGATGCATTCAAAGTCGCTGCATAAGGACCTTCGCCAATAGGTTTCTGAGTTGGAAGATATCCTTCTTTCTGCAGCATTGGTGTCAATACCTGCGGATCAACCATAGTTGTAAGTAACTCCCATGCCAGATCTTTATTTTGAGACGTTTCAGGTATCCCAAGAATCCATCCACCTATCATTGTAGCACTCTTATTACCTATATTTGATACTGGGAATATTGGTAACATTCCTATTTTCTGGTTAATATTATTCCACTGTTCATGTGGAAATGCACCAAGAAGCCATGATCCTTCTAACATAACAGCGAACTTTTTATCAGCAAACTCTTGTCCCCAAAAGTGATTTATTTGAGGCTTTATACCTGCATCAACTTGCTGTTTGAGAAATTCCAACGCTTTAATTCCTGCAGCACTATTGTACGCTGGAAACCAGTATGTTCCTTTAGTTGGATGACCACTCTTTTGTTTAACTATCTCTCCTCCCTGCATCCATAGATAAGGATACCACATATCGGGTGAATGGCTTGCGCCAACAAGGTGCATACCTTGGGTTCCTTGGCTCCTTAGAGCATTATTAAGCAGCTTTGCATCTGCAATATATCCATCCCATGTCTTTAAGGAGTCTGGATTCACTCCTGCTTTACTCAATAGATCTTTCCAATACCACGTAGCCCTTATATCAGTCCAAGCCCAGATACCATATAATTTACCGTTGTATTTGCCTCCATCCCAATTTGTTTGATACCAATCCTTTTCTTTACCCCAGGATTTGGCTCGATCTGTTAGATCACTCAGAAATCCTCCTTGAGCAAATTCCCCAAGCCATATTTGATCTACTGATATAAGATCAATAGGAGTTCGACCCGCCATTGTCGTCAAAATCTGTGTTCTTGTGGCATCATATGGTAAAACTCGATAGTCCACTTTAATATCCATGTCAGGATGTTTTTCTCTTAATTTTTGCTGTGCACTGTGAAATAGAATATCCCATCTTTCCTTTGGTTCTGCCACTATTGCACTAAGAGTAACCTGTTTCTTCTGAGCTGAGACCGGGATTATGAAACCATGTCCTATTGAAAGGATTAAGGATACAATCAGAATAATACTGCTAAGTGCAATGATCTTCTTTACATTCATAGCACATGTCATATAATGTTATGATTTTTAAGAGTTATTGGTATACATTTATTCATAATGATCATGCAACTACTTTTTACACATATATAATGAATTAGGTTTTTGTTTCAAACGAATTATAAACTCACAATTAGTGCAAGTCTAATTATAAAACAATATATTTTATAAAAGAAACTGTCATGAGAAGATTAATATTTTCTCTATAATGATTTCGTTCAACATAAAAAAGTTTGTTATGAGTAGTCTTAAGATTAATAACTTGACGAGAAAATATGGTAATGTAAATGCTCTTCATAATTTTTCTTTAGAGGTTAATTCTGGTGAGTTCATGGTCTTGTTGGGTCCATCCGGATGTGGAAAGACTACTGTTGTAAGATGTATTGCAGGTTTGGCCAAACCTAATACTGGTCAAATATACATAGGAGATCAGTTAGTTAATCAGCTGGCTCCAAAGGATCGAGATGTGGCAATGGTATTCCAGAATTATGCCCTTTATCCACACATGAATGTATATGAAAATATCGCATTTCCATTAAAGATGAGGAAAGTCTCAAAGCAGGAAATAAAAGATAAGGTAAGAAATATTGCACAGCTACTAGGAATAGAAAACTTTCTTAACAGAAAGCCTAAGGAACTTAGCGGCGGTCAAATGCAAAGGGTAGCACTGGGTAGAGCATTGGTAAGAGAGCCAAAAATCTTCCTCATGGACGAACCGCTAAGCAACTTAGATGCGAAATTACGTACATATATGAGAACTGAGATTAAGAAACTGCAGAGGAAAATCGGTATAACTACTCTCTATATCACACACGATCAAATAGAGGCAATGAGTATGGCAGACAAGATAGCTGTAATGAATAGCGGCTTAGTTCAGCAGATTGGAACAGCAGAGCAAATATACAATAAGCCTGCAAACACATTTGTAGCTGATTTCGTAGGGAGTCCATCCATGAATTTCCTCAACTGTAAAGTAACTGAAAATGATGATTATAATATTAAAGGTCTTGAGTTAAATGGTACATGTTTAGTATTCCCAATTAACAAGTTGCCTTTTAAACTATATTCTAAAAAAAATATTGTCATTGGGATAAGGCCTAGAGATATTCTATTTTTAGATAACGAGGATTTCAATGGTATTAAAATAAAGGGTAAAATATCATTTACCGAGTTACTTGGTGATAATTCTCTAGCAGAGATAAAAATAGGTATTGATAATTCGGTAAAAGTTACACATACGGATCCTAACTTTGATTTAACTGTTGGAAAGGAAGTTACAGTTGGAATACCTTATGAAAGGATTCATTTTTTTGATCCAACAACTGGAAATAGGTTAGTATTGTAAGTTTATAAGAAGTCTAATCGAACACACTGGTTCTGTACATCACTTTTGGTGATTAGTGCTTTCCTTTGACGTTGCTAATACAGATGCTTTTAATTATATTACCTGTTATAGACAGTATCCCTAATCTTGCGTCTTCTTTTACTAATGCTATATATGAATACAAAACCTTTCAAAATTAGAGGTTGCTCTCTTCTAATTTAGAACCTGTGCTCTATCTCCAACACTCTAGTATGACTTTGTAAGAGCATTTTCATAGTTCTTTCAATCCCTGGATGGATTCATAAAATAAGGTTATTATGGATTTAGGAGTCCAACAAATAAAACTATGTTACTAGATAGTGGAGCAATAGATAAGACAGTTAGAGATTGGAACAGCACATTAGCTCGTGAGAAGGATATATCAAACCTACCAGAGAAAGCTGTATGTAAGCAGTAAAACTCATGCAGACATCAGAAACATGTGTTGAATAATTTAAGATTCTGCATAAACAGACTCATATGTGTTCATCAGAAGCACCGCAATACACGCAGGGAATACAATTGATTTAGTCTTGTAAAATCATATATCGGTACGTCCTCATCAGTTGAAGAGAAGTTAGATATTCTCTGCAAAATGATATTGCAATTAGACAATTTTATTAGATTTATAGGTATAGCCAACAACCTC
>JBKPMB010000269.1:0-26648 GCA_046731995.1 Thermoproteota archaeon
AAGGTAGATCCCAATACTGGAAATATTACTGAATATCATACAGTTGTCAAGATAGCATTTGGCGTAAAACATTAATTCAATTATAGGCCATTGCTTCTAATGCTATGCTATGCTATGCTATTATCATAGTAATAATAATGTGCTGTGCACGCTTCATGTTGCTGATTGATCACTTTCTTCTATCTTATGCCATTCATGTTAAAACATTAGCAGCCATTACCTGCCTGGGTTTTTCTTTAATGCAATGTCTGCGTATACTACAGAACGATCTCTATTTTTCTTTCTTCTAATAAAATGCATGCGCTATTTGATTTTGCAATCTAGATCAAATACTTTTATGACTAACACTGTTATACTTTTCCTCTATCTCTAATAACGGTCTTACTCAAATAACTTGATGAATCGTTAAAAACTATGTAGTATTGAAAGGCTGGTTTTATATTCAATCTTGTGAAAATCATACTATCATCATTAGTAATACTTATGATGTATCCATATTCACAAAATAATCTGTGGAGACAGAATAGCTATTCTTAATAAGATAGTATCTGTAAATTCCTGATGATATTTTTGTAGTAAGAATTAAAAATTATTTTGTGTTGATAGTTATATATTCACATGAATGGTATTTATTTGTTGAATAAAAATGATCGAACAAAAATTAGCAATTATAACAATACATGATGTTAACCCTTCACATTCAGAAGAAATACTAAAAACATGCTATGAGCTCGATAAACTAAAAATTAGGTATAACCTAAGTATAGTGCCGTACTATAGAAAGAAATACAACCTTAAGGATCATAATGCTTTCTGTGATGAAATCTCTTCATTATTGAAATCAGGAAATATAGAGCTTACACTGCATGGTTTATATCATCAAACTGATGGAAAATTCGATGATTTTGATACAGAATCAAAAGAAGAAGAAAAGCAAGAAATCCAAGAAGGATTAGATATTCTATCTGCTGTTAATTTACCTAGACCTTCTATGTTTATACCACCTGCATGGCATTTGAGTCGTCAGTGTATAGAAGCATTAAAGGAATTGAACTTTAGTATGTCAGAATCTATGACAGATATTGAATTTATTCAAAAAGGCAAAAAATACCTACTTCACCCTGTTATGAATTGGGATCAACAAGGAGATAAAGAAAGGAATAAACAAACGGTACAGCAAAACAAGGAGATGTTTTATAAAAGAATATTCAATGTCGACGGTAAAACTAATGGACTATATAGAATGGCTATCCATCCTCCTCATGACCCTGATGGGGCATTACAAGACCAAGTTGAAATGATAAAATATCTAAAAGAAAAAGAAGGTTATGAATTAATAAAATATTCAGACCTACATAATATACATGAGGAAGAGGTCTCAAATGAAGTCTTGATACGAAATCTCTAGTCGGGTTCGTAATGTCATTATGCATCAGGATTAAAGATAGAATATAATATTCTCTCAAAGTGTAATCCTAAAATTCATTGATTCACTTTTTTCATCAATTCGTTCAATGATATCTCCCTTTCTTAATCTTGCATTGTATGCGGGACTAGGGGGTTCCAATTGTGTTAATAGGCACCTTCCGTTGCGGCTAGCATACAATACTGTACTACTCTGTCGTAATTCCAACAAGGTCTATCAGTGAAGGTTTCAACCTATACGCTTGTCAATCATGTGATTATTCATAAGGATTTTCCCTTTTCATCATCAACTATGATGGTATGCTGGAGCCAGCATCTTCAACTGGGAATCCCAAATATAGCTGGTCACGTATCATCTTACTTTAGCAATATTACCACGGTTTTGCTTGCATTTTTTTACTTTGTATATATATAAGATGTAAAATTTTAAGTATGATTTAGTACATAGGTCTGTATAGGTGAATAATGGTATTTGAGCTCAGATGACGTAGAACCATTTGATTGGTATAGGCGATTCTTTAGCGGAATGGGCAGGAGAGGCTTTGGAGGCGGCGGATTCTTTGATGATATGTTCAGAGGTTTTGATCAAATGAGGCGCGAAATGGAAAGAGAATTTGAAGACATGGAAAAACGCATCCCTAAAGATTTGGTTAGAGAATATACTACACCAGAGGGTGGAAAAATAAGAGAAGCAGGACCTTTTGTATATGGTTATTCTATGACCGTAGGACCTGATGGCAAACCAAGAGTGAGAGAATTTGGCAACATAAAACCATCAAGAGGCTTTGGTGGAATGGCTAGACCTGAAATTAGCGGTGAGCTGGAGCCTTTAGTAGATATAACTACAACAGACAACGAAGTTAAAGTGGTAATAGAAATGCCGGGAATAAACAAGAACAACATCAGAATAAACGCCTATGATCAGACCTTAGAAGTGAAAAGTGACGATCCCAAAAGGAAGTATCACAAGTCTATTGAGGTTCCTCCCGAGACGGACATCGAAACTGCCAAGTCTACTTACAATAATGGGATATTAGAAATCACGTTTAAGAAAAAGGATCAGGCTAAGTCAAAAGGTAAGACCATAAAAGTAGAATAAATAACTAGCCAAGTAATCAAATTTGGCTCTATTATTATATTTTGTTCAAACGTGTGTCTGCATAGCTAGCCGAAGCAAATAACATAATTATGGAAGAATCGCCGTCTGTTGACTGCAAGCAGCATATACATAGCTATCAGAACAAGTGTTCTTTCATTTGATAAATTGAATTGAATCAACCATTTTTTGTATTGTAGGTAAATAATTAGAATATTGTCCAGGCTCTGCTTTGTATGTAATAAGATATGCCTTATCTCCATTTAACGTCCAAATCTGCATTGCCTTTCGTTCATGATTCATACTGTCTGTTGCAATAAATACTATCTTGTTGGCGATGTTACCTGCTACCCTAAACTCAGTTGACTCTAGAAGTCTAAAATCAGAATGATTCTGCGTCAGGTTTTTGATCTGTATTTTTGTTATATCACTAAGTCGCATGTTTTTTGATTTTAAATGCTCAACTGTTATGCCTAGACCTGCCGGATATGTATTTGAACTACCTTCTAGACTTGGTAGAAAGGTGACAAGACCACCTGCATGTAATTCGTGTATCCATCCAGCAGGATAATCTATTCTTAATCCCAAGCTATTGTCTTGATACGTCAAGAAATTATTATTAGCATTTACTAGAGAGGATGCTCCAAAAGTAGCTGATACAGGTATTGTCAAGTACAATTTACCAGAACCATGAGACTCACCAATAGATAATAAACAAGTTAATGTCACTGCTAAGGATAGCAACAATGTAATTTTGAATGTTTTGCAGCTATAAATATAAAAAAATCTATATCTGTTGATTAACGACAAGCACATAATGGGTAATTCAGTGTAATGATAATATAATCTTAAATTTTGTTCTCACGTCGTTTACTGATGGCCTGATCTTTTCCAGCCTTCACATAGTCTGATTTAAAATATGATAACATATTTTTGTTGGGTAATCTACAATTATATTAAGAAAAATGGAACTTGCCCTCATAATTTGCATCCGCAAATATGCTTGAGGCCGTGCTTCTGTATTTCACATCACATCCCCTTTTTCTCTAGCTCTTCTTTTATTTTCTCTAGCAGCTTATAGTGATGAAATATGATAGACATGAAAATAGGCGGTATCCTCATAGGTTTAGCGGCAAAAGCACAAGCTGAATTATACAAACGACAAATTGAAAACATATCATCAAACACTTTCCTGTCTTTTTTATCCAAGGCTTGACGAAACTCTCAATTCTTTTAGTTCTTCTACGCTTGCTATTCCAAATGAAGGAATTGTTCTACTCATGAAATAATTTGGCTGCGCACAAGCTAATAAATTGCGCGAACATGTTAACTCAATATGATAATAATATTAATCCGAATCACCAAGTGGGTCTGCTATGTCTCATGATTCAGGGTTCTTGCAATAAATTATATGGGATAGGCGGGGCTGTCTTGATAGGTACTGTAAGTGCTTTTTCTTTAAAACTATGTGCTATGCTTTTTCATCTACTATTTTGCTACTATAAATGTTTGGCAACCAAAATAAAACCAAAACCTAGCTAGCGTATATGCAGATGAAGATATCAATTCCAGCTTTTGGTGCTATACTTCTGATAGTATTCTTTGCTACACTTTACATGGCTAATGCTGATTCTTTTCTACCTTCTCCAGTTGAGCCACGTGAAAAGCAAGATGCAATGAAGATGACGATAACAGATGGACTGCGGCTAGCAAACCAGTCTTCCCAGCGATGGCAAGAAAGGCAAGAGCACAATCAATCTGATCAACAACGGCCTCTACCTGCTAATGTGCTAAATAGTCGCAATCACCAGTTTGACAATCATTCACCAAGTGTCATATCTGGATTACCATATTAGCTAAGGATTATAGATGATTCGAATTAATTGGATGTACAAAAATGGTAGTGATAAATGTATCGCCACGGATGAAGGAAAGAAATGGATAGAGAGACTCTTAATTGAAGTCGTGAAGGTGACTGATAATCCTGCCCGTGGATCATAGCTCTCTTGCTAGCCGATAAGGTAATTTTAGTGACTACAAATATAACAAAGGATTTATTGAACATTGCATATATTATGACTATATAACAACATGTCGGCAAGTGATAAACTTGAAAGTCCTAATCATTTCATAGTACTTGATGCTATATCTAGGGGGATATCTAATGTAGATAAAATATCTAGGGCTTCTAAATTGGATAAGGAGCAAATGGAATTAATTGTAAATGATTTGCTAACACAAAGATTAATAGTCAAGATTGAAACCAAAGGCTTTATTTTCCGAAAGAAAAAGCTAGAGCTGGGCATTACTGATATAGGCATGAAACTTCTTAATGCAAAGAAAGAAGAATTAGAGCAAAAAAAGCAGCAGATGCAGCAGTCATATAATAGTGGCAATGGCACTCAGCTGCAAAGCTATATGGATGCCAATCGAATGTGGATGCCTATGATGTTATTCTCAGGTATTATGGACATGATGTTCTTTACATCTATGATGTCATTTATGGGACTAGGGATAAATCCAATGGAAAATGCAATGATGAGTTCTGAGAGTGCTGGCAGCGGCCATGAGCAATCTGTCAATGACAATGAGGCAGGACACTCTTCACATGATCAAGGCTCGACATCTGAAGGAAGTGATAGCAGTAATGATGCAGCAGGAGCTGATTACGACAATAGTAGCTTTGATTCAGATGGCTTTGGCGGATTTGATGGCGGTGGTTTTGACAGCTTCTAAGAAACTTACCGCGGTTATACCATTTCGTTGACATCTATACTAGAATCAAATTTATTTTACTCGGAATAAAGTTGATGGAATCATTTTGTTCTCTGCTATACAGGGCAGTCTCTATATCTGAAAGACGATTTGATTATTGTGTCCACTTTGTAAAATTAAATAGTTTCATGACTAAATTTCTCTAAAATAACTGCGATGCATCTTACGGTATTGTTCAATAAGTCTATTCTCATGTACTCGTTTGGTGAATGAGATCTGTTTGATATATCAGTACCACCGATACAAATGCAAGGTACACCTAAGACTTTATCAAAGTAATACATGGGACCAGTACCTGCTGCAGATACATTGATAACGACATCTCCATACACTTCCATTGCAGCATCTTTAACAGTACTAACAAATGGATGATTTATAGGTGTTCTAGCAGCAGGTTCCCCATCTAGAAGTCGTATGCTTATATCGCCATCATCGAAACCCTGTTCCCTTAGGTGCTCTTTGAGTCTGTTAAATTGTACATGTGGTACCATATATGGCACAAGTCTAAAATCTATTCTTGCAACAGCTATAGAAGGAATGATGGTTTTTGAGCCTATATCACTATATCCTGATACTAATCCAGAAATATTGCATGTAGGCATTCCTTCAAATGCTTTCTTAACTTCATTACCTTGCATACTGTTAAGAAAATTAACAATACCGTACTCTTTCTTAAAAGCATCCTCGTCAAATCGTTCCTTATTAATAATAGATAGTTCTTCTTGTGTAAAATCCCTTACTTCTTTATACCAATCCTTTATCAGTATTTTTCCTTTATCGTCTCTCAGAGTATTTAAAACCCTCACAAGGCGCCATGCCGGATTTTCTACTAAAACTGCAAGACTAGAATGAATATCTTTGTTTGGACCTTTTGAAATAAGTTCAACAGATAGAATACCTTTTTGGCCTAAAGAAATAATAGGCCGACCGACTGTGTCTATAAAACCACTTTCCCAGATCACCCCATCGCAATCGAACTTGTATTTGTATATGCTAAGGTATTTACTTAAGTGTATACTTCCAATTTCCTCTTCCCCTTCTACTAGGAATTTAATGTTACATGGAACATCAGCAGTTCTGCTTAGATGATATTCAACTGCTTTGATCCGAGCAATTAACTCGCCTTTATCATCTGCAGAACCGCGTCCAAAGATATAGTTACCCTCGACTTTTCCACTGAAAGGATCTTCGTTCCATAGTTCAAGTGGTTCTATTGGTTGAACATCGTAATGGTTATAAAACAATATAGTCTTTCCATTGGGATTTGATTTAGATTTAACTTCACCATAAACTATTGGTGGAGGTAAAGAAGGAGAAAAAGGATCAATATTGCCGTCTGTGCTCTCTTGAAGATCCTTGTCAATATACAGAAGCTCAGCGCTAATTCCCGCCTTTCGCATTAGTTGTGCAACTAGATTGGCACACTCTGCCAATCCTTGATTTTTGGCAGAGACACTTGGCTGCCTGATTAGAGTTTGCAGATCCGTAATTAGATCATAATCATAATCATCACTGTCTGTTTTTTTGATATCACTGTTCATATCGATCTTGTTCGGCAACAGCTTCTTTTTTGAAAATGGGTGTCAATCATATAAACAATTGTTAAACAGTACGACTAAAAATCATAGTACTAGGTTATAGGTGTATTACCTTTTGTCCTTTCCCAAATATCTGACAGTATTTCAAATAGCGTTTGTTCGGTAGACCCATTGAATTTATCCTGCCATAATTTAGCCACATATCCTCCAGGAGTGCTCTTGTGTTCTATCCTTTCATCAAGTATATTGAGAAATTCTGACTTTACACCTAAATCTGCTAGACCTTTACGAGCAAAATCAAGTTGGTTTTTTATTGTATCTGTAATGTTAAAATGCGTCTTAGCGTCGAATCCTGATCTAACTACGGATAATCTTTCCTCCCGTAAGGATGAAAGTGGTCGCAGCTGCCTATCTTCATGAATGGCTCTGTAAAGGTATCCTATAAAAAATTCTATCATTGCCATCAGTGCTTTTGGGGTAGGCTGTACCGACATGATTCTTGTCTCAACACGGTAATATCTCGAGTTCAAACGAATTCGCACATCATCATGTCTCTCTTTTTCTAATTCAAAGTAATCCTTTGCAATAATTTTGTCACGCGAAGTAATATAGTCTATGTAGTCTTCAATCCCATTTAGATATCGACTAATGGTTGGAAATCCTGAATTTTGCTGTTCTGATTGATCATACAAATGGATTCTGGGTTCATGAAATGAAAATACTCTGCCAGCAAGAAGCCGGCTATTAGCTCCAAGTATAATGGCTGATGGAATTAAATTTAATATGTGATTAAACATTTGTGCCGTATGGGGAGGATTTTGTCCTTGAAGGTGTAGATGAAACCCTTGAATAGCAGCTGGAACTTGTAGTGCCTTAAACTTCACTCCCTCAATCTCTACATCAGGAATGTCACTTTGCCATTGTGCAAGTTTTTTGTATCTGGGGTTAGCCGTAACTAAGCTGTAAATATTGTTATTATTTCCGTCGTACTTTAAAATCTCTGGAGATGGATTAGCTCCTAAGAATACGGGAAACACTGTCTCCCTATCCTTGTATACTTTGTGGATAACTACATTTAGATGTTCAATGAATTCTTCAAATAGCGTATTAAGATCAAGAAGATTGTGCATTGGAGTAGGGGGAGTTTTGTACTCGAATTGGCACATGCCATATTCAAAATCAAGTTTATGTCTTTTACCATTTAGGGCTTCAATTAATGGAGCAGCATTAACAAGCGTTCCTTTATTATCAACCAAGCATCCTTCAATCTCAACTCCAACACGGAATGTCTCATCGTATCTCTCTGAGTCTCTATGTACTCTCTCTTTCAAATCATGCGCCTGATTTGAAATAAGAATCTCAGAGTTTGATGGCCGGTTCAATTAATATGGTCATTAATAAACTGACAAAAATAGTTTAATTATCTATTCATATAAATCTGAAGGCGGCGTTTATAGGAATTTGCATCGTTTGTTTTTTATTCTCCTTAGGATACCACTGCTAGTATCAACACCATCTGAATCCTTCAAATAACAAAAGACTTGGCCTTGAAGAGGAAATTTGGAAAACTACTGGCAATGAGATAAAAAAAGCATGCGTGACTTATTTAGCTAAATTATAATTATGGGAAAAAATCTTTTCCATACGTATTTGCGAGCTTTTTGAATATAAGGGCGCAATCTGAGCTGTCAAATCTGTAATGTACCCCTTCCATCACAGTTTCGTTTGTACGTCCAATTTTTGCTTCTCCTTTAGTTTCTACAGATGGCTGTGCACACATGAAGCATCTGTTTGCCTCTATATACAATGCTATGGCTTCGTCTCCAAAAGCCTGTATTCCATACTGGCTGCCATCGGGACATGTTATCTCCACAAAGCAGTATTCTATTCCATCGTTGGTGTAGGAAATTCTTTGAGGTCGCTTTGTTATGTAACAGGGCGTATTGTATCTTTCTTTTTCTTTGTTATCATTGGAAATTAGCAGCTTTTGCAAAGCATCAACACTACCTTGTGCCATTACTTACCACTCCTTCTTTTCCAGTTCTCTAATTACTTTCCACCACGGACTTGTAGAATAAAATCTTGTAACAAAATACGGTCGTAAAAATGATGCAGATCTAAAGGTTATCGTTATTGTTCCACCAGAATTAATTACAATCATTCACTAAATTAACTATTCTTAGTTATGTCATGTAAGAATCAAATATTTTGTGAAGTAATTAACATTGTTTGGTATAAGTTCAAAACGTATTGATTATACATGTGAAGTCTTAATAGGTACTGTTTAACAGATATCTAGCATTCTAAGACGGCAGTGAACGATAGGCAATATTTTTTATTCAAATATTGAGACCCACTTTAGAGATATATTCAAATATTCAGAATGTTCTTTTCCTGCAAAGAACAGAAATCATTTTTCTCTATGTTGCTGCCAATGTTGTTGCTATTGCAGTATTAATGACTTTCAGAAAATGGTATATTGTCTTAGCAGAAATAAGAAGGGGAACAAAAGAGATGGAAGAGTAATAAACAACTCGGACTAGTACATTAAATCTGAATGAGGCCCTCTAAAGACCCTAGACATTTTTTATAATGCTAGTTGAAACAATCATTTCATCCTTTTAATTAGTTTGATAGTGATGGCAGGGACCGTGAGCAGTAAGTTCTTTAAGACTTCATGCTTAACAATATGCTAATCTAATACTCGTTTTTGCATGCTCTCAAAGTATCCTTTTGGCTACGAAAGCATGCAATTCAGAATGACTCATTTTCCTTTTTGCATCTGCATACAACTTTGCATCTTTACCAACAGCATATCTGGAGAAATTATTATTAGCTCCTTGCCTGGTGGAAACTACTGAAGCCCCAATACTTTCAAGTACTACTCTAGCAACTTCCTTAGGCTCTGGTGCATTTCTCATGGCTGGATAGTAGTCAGATAGAAACCTTTCTACTACATCTGCGTATTGGGTAGTTTCTATGCGGGATTTAAGATTGTCTGAATATGTACTACTATCCATTGTTGAGGGCAAGGTGGAAGCAGCCATTGTCAGGGATGTGGAAGGAAATGATGATGACAATAGATACGATGAAATCTACTGAGTGTTACTTGGTATTATAATATTTTTAACGAAATCGGTGTTAATTACGCCAGGTTCAATAAGCACCACACTAATTCCATATGGTTCTATCCCATAAGCTAAAGACTCGCTTAATCCTTCTAATGTAAACTTCGTACTGACATATACTGATGATGCGAGAAATCCAATCCAATCTGACCTGATATGGAGGAACTATATGCAATTGTTCCATTTCTTTGGTTTCTCATTATAGGATGTACTTGCTGTATGGCTCTAATTGCTCCGAAGAGATTTATTTCAAATTGTTTTTTGATATCCTCAATTCTTTGATCTTCTAAGGCACCAAATAGACCAAAGCCGGGGTTATTTACCAAAATGTCAATCCTACCTCCCACATAATCATCTTCACATATTTGCCTGAAGGTTTCGGCTACGGAATTGCCTTAGTCAAATGTCTCATCGTAGCATAAGTGCGAATTCCACTGCGAGCAAAAAGCAAACAAGTCTTAAATCCAATGCCAGTAGAACTACCAGTAACAACTGCAACCTTTTGATCTTTTGGTACCAATTTCCATCTTAATGTAGCGGTGCCCTCCTTTATATTGCAATCATCTTTGAACTTGGTCGTGCTGACATTCAGCATATTAAATTGCCTTTTAGCTCCAATATTATTTTGTCGTAGAAATGAGATTTTTATGATTCTATAAGCCGATCTATTATAGGATCTAACAAGCTAAAAATCCAAGCAGAAATAGTAACATTTACCATTATAATTCTAATCATGTGAAGAAACATAAAAAAATCAATCAAGGATATCCTTTTGATCGGAGTGTTCCATAACCACAATAACAAATAAAACAGAAGGTAATAACAATGAAACATAAGAAGCTCTTATAAATGGCGTCGCTATTAACGCGTTGGTATGTCTACAAAACATCGAGTAGCAACTTTCAACATCCTTGTGGTGCTTGCATTGGCGGCCACATTAGCTACTATTATTGCTGTTGAGTCAGCTTCAGCTCAGAATTCTACAAATGAACAACAATCTTCTAACATTGGCAGTAACGGCACCAGCTCGGCTAGTGGTAACAGCAGTAGTACAGCAGCCGGAACCAAGGTCTCCATAGTGGAAGAAGCATCTGAAATGGGTGACCAGGCATATGATCCAAATCCAGTCAAAATCAAATCAGGAGATTCAGTAACATGGACTAATGATGACAGCCAAATTCATACCGTAACATCCGGCACGGGATCTGACGATCCGAATCTGGGAAAAGATTTTGATTCCTCTATGCTATCACAAAATCAAACATTCTCCCATAAATTTACTACTGCAGGAGAATTTCCTTACTTCTGTCAACTGCATCCAACCATGGTAGCAAAGGTTGTTGTATCTTAGTAACTAGACATAACGGTCACTAAATTTATTTGGCTCTCTATCTAATATGCTCCCGGTGTACGTACTGCATCTACTATATTCTGTTGACCTTCGAGTATCTCTATCCTCCCGGTAATTCTGGCTGATGATAATGATAATGATAATGATAATGATGTCAATGAATCAAATCAAAGCAGCTGTAAAGTTGAAAGTATAAATATTAAAGGTATATGCTGTAAAATAAACAGCTTATCTAGAAATTGAATTTTTAATATTATCAGTAGGAAAAGAGATACATATAAAGATCTTTTATAAGCATATAATACAGATTAAAAATATAAGTTATGACTCAAACTAAGAATCTGTCAAATCGAGCTAGCCCTGCAAATGCAGAGTATGCATATATAATAGAGGACGAGGATGTTTGGTTTGTAGACTATATTATAGGAATTGCATTTAAAACGCCTGTAGACTTCTCAAAATACAAGGAAATCAGTTCAAGCAACGCGACAGTTGGACTTTTAGAGTCAGGACGGCCATATATGGAGTTCCAAGATATTAAAGACTTCCAAGATTATATGGAAGATAAATTAGGTCAGGAGATTGCAATAGAATCATCGGTTGATCCTATAACAAATGTGGAAAGAGACGATAGAAGAATAGTATGGTGTGTAAATGGTAGTTGATGAGTGCCTAAGTATAAGATAATAATAACCAAGGTCAATCAATCTCCTGACTACACAAGATAATTTTAGGTTTAAGAAAAAGTATCCGGCTCAATGCTTTTAATCTTTTTTTGTGTAATATAATGTGAATTGCAAAGAACAGTTTTAACTTATGAGAATGGAAGTATTCTGATCAAAGGTGGCATTTCTCATATACCTTATGCGTCATTTGACCCAAGAACAAATTCCCTGAGAGCACAAGCTTTGTACTACCAAAATATTCTCGATTATCTAAAACTAAGCGAAGTCGAATATGATGATAGCCATGTGTTAGATCTTATCCCTTCCCCAAATATCACGCTAGATCAAAGTCATGATGTTGGTAGTGATAATAACACCAATAATGATCGGCACGAGTCACTATCATTAAGAGATTATCAACAAAAGGCGCTTGACAACTGGATCAAAGCTGGAAAGAAGGGCTGCATAGTATTACCAACAGGCGCGGGAAAGACAGTTATTGGTGTGAAGGCAATACAAGTTATAAACTCTGCCTCACTGGTTGTAGTACCAACGATTGATCTAATGGATCAATGGGCATCTGTTCTTTCAAAGTATATCAAAAACATTAAAATTGGAAATTTAGGTGGAGGATTAGATGATATCCAAGCAATTACAGTATGTACGTATGATTCAGCATATATACGTGCTCCTAACATTGGTAACAAATTTGCCTTAGTTATATTCGATGAAGTGCACCATTTAGCTGCCCCTGGCTACAGATCAATAGCAGAGCAATTTGCATCCCCATTTAGATTAGGGTTAACTGCGACAATTGAAAGAGAAGATAATTTGCATAGGGACTTTCCAAGGCTAATCGGCGGGGGTATAGTATTTGAAGCTCATCCCTCTGATCTTGCTAAGAACAAACATCTTTCATCATTTGAAATAGAAAGAAGACATGTTGAGATGCTTCCAGAGGAAGTTGAAGAATACAAAAAGAACTTTGGCATTTATCAGACAAATCTGATTAAGATGGGATTAAAAATGAATTATTCTGATTCTTTTCGTAAGCTGATAATGATGTCTGGAAAAAGTGGTATTGCACGACAGGCAGTATTAGCAAGGAATAAGGCAATGGATATAGCTTTGAACAGCAAATCTAAAATCGAAGAGCTAAGAGAAATCCTTTCGGAAAATAGAGGTAAAAAGACAATAATATTCACTCAGCATAACAAATTGGTATACGATATTTCGGATAAGTTTTTAATTCCTTTAATTACCTATAAATCAACTAAAGCAGAAAGACAGGATGCCTTACAGGGATTTAAAGATGGAAGATATACTGCCTTAGTAACCTCTAAAGTACTGGACGAAGGAGTAGATGTTCCAGATGCAGAGATTGGTATAATTGTAAGTGGTACAGGGAGCAGCAGAGAATTTATTCAAAGGTTGGGTAGATTGCTGAGACCAAAACCCTTTACAAAGAGTAAAGCAAAGCTAATTGAGATCATATCAACCGGCACAAGAGAGATGGCAACAAGTGCCAAGAGAAAAAAGGCTTTTAGAAAGGTAGACACGGAAGAACAGGAGACTATCTAAATTATTTTTAAAATTATTCTTGTTATTCCTTATGGCGCCTCGGATCCTATATTCATTCATTTTATTCTCTATTGCTGTCAAAAAGGATGTGCTATTGTTTCATCTCCCCTCCCATCCCTTTATTGAGCTTTAATAAGAACAGTAGTACTATCTTTAACTTTGTTTAAAATATCGTGGGCGGATGGGGTAATAATCTTGCCTATTACATTCACTGGAGAATAAGGGACTATTTTATTTGGTTCTTTACTTATAGGAGTGGGCCCGAAAAACAAACAAATCGCATTACCTTCTGGCCAATATGCAACATCTGATAAATATACTACAGATTGGGGATTCTCCTCTCCGGCTAATATCGGGGTTTTGTCTGTATAGAGTTCATCGCCCCATCTGTTAATTTTTACCTTTACTGGTAAACTATCAAGAATCGCTCTGGCAGTTTTAGGGGATTTAGAGTCGTCTATCTCTATTAATAGAGTTTGGTCTAGTTCCGTGAAGTCAACCGATAAATTTATCATAGATTATGCTTTGTAAACCATTGTAGCATAATTATATTTAATGAATGTAAATGATAGTGATTATGCTGTCTCTCTAACACCGCCGCAGTATACTATATGTATATATGTATATTCTAATTGTCAATATCGCTGAATTTAATTTAATACAACAAAAAAGAAAGAGCAAGAAATTTTACCGAAATTATATGTATTTGGATATACACATGAATTTATGGGATTAATTGGGTATTTTAGAATGTATTATAGAAGACAGACTCATGACCAAAGAATATCAGAAACCACGAATAGAAGTTGGTAATTACTATTTAAAATGGAATGAAGAAAAAACTGGAATACAACAAAATGAGATATCGGAGGTGAAAGGGTTTCTGAAAGATGCTATTCCTTTCCTTAAGGCAAGTTATGAAATTCTTAACAGTTTGCAGAAATCTAACAATAAGGACAAAAAATATCATAGACATAAAGAATTATTTCCATGCCTATGTCTCTCGCACAGAAATAGAGATCACATAGTTAGTTATGAATTACATATGACAATAGACGGATCCACGTTTCTTGATAGAGTAGAAAAGATCAAAGCGATAGATAATAATGTTGGAAACAGTGACAATGAGCTATTGACATCAGAGCAGGCGGCAAAGGGAAGTACGTATAGAAAGAAAGATATAATTTATTTAAAATGGAACCTAGGAGAATTATTGTTTAATCGGCTAGGTACTGATGCTCAAAAAAAGGGATAAGAGTTTTGACGTAGGTAAATACGGGTCTAATAAAATCTATATCTAATAAGGATGTTTCATTTTGCAACAAGATTTAACATTTATGTGCTGGATTAAATTAGCTTATAAAATAACTGAGAGAATATAATGGCAATTGTTACTAAAAATATTCAAATTAAATCAAGGGGAGAAGATGATGTCATAGATATTAGTGAACCCACATTGAAAGCGATTAAAGAAAGTAATCTTAAAAATGGAATTGTTACTGTTTTCGTTTCTGGATCCACGGCAGCTATAACAACCATTGAATATGAGCCGGGTCTACGGAATGACTTTCCAAATATGTTGAACAGAATAATACCACGTGGTATAGAATATGAACATGACAAAACATGGAATGATGGAAACGGACATTCACATGTCCGTGCATCTCTAGTTGGTCCTAGCTTGACTATTCCGTTTAAAGATGGCACTCTACTGTTAGGTACATGGCAGCAAGTAGTATTATTAGAGATGGATACAAGACAGAGAGAACGCGACGTGATATTGCAGATTATAGGCGAATAAAATAGAGCCATACAAAGCATTACTAACTATTTTTATAGTTGTCAACTAACTGCTAAATTTTTGCTTGGACATATAATGCTGATTTTTTATCAACGTATACAAGTGCATAAAACAAGTCTTCTTACACCCAAAATCTGGGCGGTTGTATAATCTATGTCTATTTTGTAGGGTTGTAGGAAATGAACCTGTAATTGCGGTTGACTTTACAGGATTAGCGCATTATGCTTAGAAACAATAATGACGATATCTAGCGGCATTCTGCTTTTCACAATCGCAATTATTTTGATAGATGCTGTTTTGTTTGCATACCTGAATTACTTTTCTTTTTAAATTAGTAAATATTAATTTGTAATTGTAAATTTTTTCAGTTCAGAAAAATTCTGTAAGACCTGAAAAATGTGCTCATACGAATTGGTGCTTATAGGATGTTATGATGCTGATTAGTTGTTCCAGGGTCTTCTACTGCTAAGCAGCAGATGAACCATTATTATCATCCTCAGTCTTCTCCTGTTGTTAAGTGATTATTCAAGTCTTCAATTTTGTAAAGGACTGGCCTTAAAGTTTCATGTGATTCAATAGTACGCTGTGACTGTTCAGCTATTGCTTCCTCATATTTGCTAATTGTCATAACGCTATTATCAGTCTGCTCCTCCTCGTCTTTTCTTGCTTGTAATAATATTCTATCAGTTCGGTCAAACAGTAATCCAGGACCAATATTTGATAGACTCTCTCTCAATTTCTCCCGTCGTTTCCTGAATATCTAGTCCCAATCTTCTCAATATTTTCGTTTAACGACTCAAGGCATTTTGGCACTACATATTCTGGAATGTCAACTGCCCTAGTATAATCCCAGTTAGTAAATCTAGTCCTTAGCTTGTTAACTATCCAATTCCAAAATTTTTCGTTATCATTTAATTCTTCTGCTTTAGGATTGAGAAAACCTTCTGAAACACTCGCTAATCACCTGAAGATTTTATGTAAAAAAAAAGTGCTAGTCAGGGAGGTAGATACTATGGTACTCATTATTCATTAAAAAATAATCATTATAGAACCCATGTGGAGAATATGTTATCTTTACATAAGGATTGCAAATATGTATATTCATATAACCTTCAGCCTGATTATGAGAAATCACTTAGAATCATTGAATCCTCAGAAATTGAAAAGTCTTCCGAGGATAAAATGACATAATCCTTTAATTCAAGCGTTTATTCACTTGTTTTTATCAAATACTATACAGCTTCGCAGGTCTGCTCATAATATTGAGTCTCTTGAGTACATTTTATAGCAAATAGAGAATTTTAAAAAGGAAAATTTTTCTTTTGAGTTGACAGCTCTTTATTCGTGATTAAAAGCTCTTGATGTCCTAGACGGTTTGATGCATTGCAATTAATTGGCCTGACAGCTGATAATGTCATTATATTAAATCCTTTGTACAAATCTGTTATAAATCGCGATTTTGAATTTGATAACAATACTACACACCTTATACCATTTAATCTCCTGAATTCTTTTGCCAATATTTTTTGTTCTATGTAACCAAACTCATCTTTGGTATAGTCTTTAAAATAACACGTTTTACTCAACGGAAAATATGGTGGATCAAGATAAACAAAATCACCACATGCGCATCTTTGAGTTACATGCTGATAGTAATCACAAATTATCTCTGCATCAGTTCTGTTTAAGATTTCAGAGAAATCATGCAATTTTTTGTGATTACAAATTACAGGTTTTTTATACATTCCATGTGGAACATTAAATGAGCCTGATTTATTAACTCTGTACAGTCCGTTGTAGCATGTCTTATTTAGAAAAAGTAAACGACATGCATTCTCAATATTGTTTGCTGGACGGTAGATGTCTCGTATGTAGTAGTAATATTCTTCAGTATGTCTGTAATAATTAGATTCATGTATCTCTAAAACCGCAATTAGATCGTGCACGTTGTCTCTAACGCATTTGTATACATTTATCAGTTCATTATTAGAATCAGACAATATTGCTTTGAACCTTGGCCTTGTTTGGGCCAGATATAAGAATAGGGCACCGCTTCCAAGAAAGGGTTCAAAGTATTGATCAATGACCTCAGGGCAGAATCTACTTAAAAAATGAGCAATTCTCCTTTTCCCCCCTGCCCATTTAAGAATGGAATTTACTACACTTCTCTTCAAAAATCCGCATTATATGAGGTGCTAAGAGTTAAAAACTCTCATCTATAAAGCAGCAGAAAATATGCACACTTCAATCTACTGAAACTTGCTTCGATATGGAAAAAATGTCTGCAAATTGCTCATGTTCATTAACTTTAGCCTTAAGAAGTTTACTAGACAATAACAAGCCCATAATGTTATTGCATAATGAAGGGGGTAATAAAACATAGAAAATAGAAGATTTTAGCTCTCTTTAGAAGAGTATTACTTAAACGGATAAACCAATATGAAATAATGTATAATTATAAATGTCTACTGATAACTTGAAAGAATTAAGGAATGTATTCCATGGACTGCAGACCTTATATCAGGCGTATTTTCCTAAAGTAGATCCTATATTGATTCATGACTTGTTAGTACGTGAGGAAGAAAAATCTGAACGTGCACCATTTTACATGGTTGAAATATTTACAAAAGAGGGAACAAACTCTGATGCAATGAAAAACCTTATATATGAAAAGACAAGTATGCTGCCTGCCATATATGACCATGGAACTCATTATGTGACTAATCAGAGACTATCTTTAGAAGCACTTATGGAAATATCCCAGTCTGAGGACGTTTTAGAAGTAACAGGTGAATATACAGGTAGTGTGGGAGGATGGGGTGCTTCGCATGAACCAGGAGAACATAAGCACTAATAATTACATATTAGACCAGTCAAAATGATCTACCGGATGTTGAAGCAACAAGATAAGAGAGCATATTGATATTATTTTATCTCTGCCACATATGGCACAAGAAATCTTTGACATATTATGATATTGCTTTGATAATTTATCTCTCCTATGTATGAATATGGAAAGCAGGAGTTAACTAAGTAATTAAAATAAAGAACTTCAGTACGAAAATGTATATGATAGTGAGTTGTTATATTAATATAAGAAAGCAAGAAAACTTGAACTTCAATTCTGAGATCCGGAAGAATCCATAATAGACAGCAAAACATGCTCAAACATCGTGATAAATTGACAGTTATGTTTTTAGTTGCCTAGATACTTTTTGTCTTTCCCCACTGATAAATATATTACATCTCTAGTTCTAGCATTATCCTGTTAGTTTTTGATATGTTAATTCGTAAATCATGGGTAGTCTTCGTGTACGCAATCACGATATCATTGGAATCAATTATCATTGAATATTTGACTACTTATTCGTCTGTACGTTTTTCTCCAATCATCCTTTCAGCCGTAAGTATCACTTTTGCTGGAATAATGTTATTGCTGGTAGCAGCTTATGTGTTTAAAAGGACTAAAAAAATAGCTTTTCTTTTCGCTAAATCGTGGAAAAATCTAATTCTGGCATCTCTATCGCTATCATTTGGTGTATTCACATGGTATGATTCTATTAATCGAATAGGAGCATCAAAAGAAGTTCTCATAGCAGGACCACTTGAGATAGTTATTATAGTACTTTTAGCTAGACTGTTCCTAAAGGAGAGACTAAATAGATTTCACTTTATCGGTATTGGGATAGCACTACTAGGTTTCTGTATGGCTGTAGTAAGTGATACCAACTTCGCTGCTTCTGATGATACGCATAGAAGTATAACAGGAGTTTCGCCGGCAATAGCAAAGTCACCACCAATATCAGTGAGAATAATTAGTTTTGGGGATATAGAAGCAATACTTTCTGCCATGGGTTTTGCAGGTGGCGTCATCTTTCTAACTAAACTCACCACTATCTCTTCATCCTTAGAAGTAGCAGGAGCGTCAATGCTTACTTCTGGTTTAATCCTTGTCGGTTTTATGGTTGTTGGAATAATGTCATATGCAGCTGATAATGAGATATTGCCATCCAAAGAAATATTCGCCTTAGGACAACCTTTAGTATTCAGTGTTGTTGTTTTTTTATTCTTCTCGTTGCTTCCATTTATTGGTTCTTTGTCGTATTCAACTGGGTTAAGCAGAATAGGCGCATCACTAACATCGACAATAGGATCTTCTAGTATACTTGTGACAGTTATGCTACAATTAATGTTAAGAGAATTTGGAATCAACACTCACCTACCAGAAAACATTTTTCTAGCCATTTTCGGAGGCGTTACAGGTTTTCTTGGCATATATGTGATCCATATCCCTAATTATTCCATGTCAATGACAAGGAAAGAATGAAGTTTATCAAAGAACATATTTTTGCTTTTTATTTTTGCTAAATTTACACCAACAATAAACAAGATATTTTTCTCTGCTGTGTATGATTTTACATCGGAAAAGGATTGTCCCATTCACATACTCCATAGACATGATCCACCTTTCCATGGAGCATTGATTCACGCTACAAACTAACAATTTCATTATCTTTGATTTACATAAGTGAATATCGGTAAATTTTTCATTGCTTCCAAAGTTATAAATGTTCAATCGGGTTTTGACTAATCACTGACAGTTGCCAATAGAATACAAACGCTTATTTATATATGGCTCTTTATAAATAGGAAATTTGGCGCCGTCCTATTTAGATCTTTTCAAATTCTCCCTCATCGGTGTATGCACGTTCGGCATGTTCTTCAATGTCAAGACCTCTTTCTTCTGTCTCAGGTGACACCCTGACCCCTATCAATACGTCTATGACTTTCATTATCGCAATGGTACCGAAAAATCCCAATGACCCTGCAACTGCGACACCTATAGCTTGAATAAGAAGCTGATGTGCATTTCCATATAATAATCCATTTGGTCCACTAGGATTTACTAACGAACTTGCAAATATCCCAATTGCAAGAGATCCAATAATGCCTGCAATGCCATGGACCGAGCTTACGTCCAAAGCATCATCTATTTTTAGTCTGTCTTTTAAGAAAATTACTCCCATATAAGAGGCGATACCAATAGCCAATCCTATTGCAAATGCATGTTCTACACTCACATACCCAGAAGCAGGAGTTATCCCTGCAAGTCCTGCTATTGCGCCATTAATTGCGGCTATTACACTAGGCTTATGAGTCCTCATCCATGAAAGAGCTACCCATACAAGAGCCGACACTGCTGAAGCCATATGAGTGACAATTACTGTGTTTCCGGCTACTCCTCCGGAAGCTAATGCACTACCTGCATTGAATCCAAACCATCCCAGCCATAAAAGAGAAGATCCCAGTACTGCGATCGGGATGCTATGTGGAACCATGATGGAAGGGCCATAATTCATTCTTCTTCCCAAGACCAGCGCCGCTGCAAGTGCTCCCATTCCAGCACTGGTATGAATAACTATTCCACCTGCAAAATCAAAAACTCCTAACTTTTGAAGCCATCCTCCTCCCCAAATCCAATGAACAAGAGGATAGTATATCAAAAAGCTCCACGCAGCTATGAAAAGAACATATGCACTAAACTTCATGCGCTCAGCTATAGCTCCCGTTAATAACAATGGCGTGATGACCGCAAACATCATCTCGAATTTGACAAATAATACTCCTGGAATAGTTGGGGCATACTTAAGGGAACTATCAAATGGTACTCCCCTGAGAAATGTCCAGTCCAAATTACCAACAAGACCCGCAGTATCAGGTCCAAACGTTAGACTAAAGCCAAAAATAAACCACATGACGCTCAATAGCGCCATGCCAAAGAATATCTGCATGAATATAGAAACTGTATTCTTTCTCCGTAATAATCCAGCTTCAAATAATCCTAGAGCGGGAATCATCAACAACACAAGGCTTGAAGCTATGAGCATCCAAGCGGTATCTCCAGAATTTATTGCCAAGGCTTTGTTTACATCCTGAATATATAATATATGTTTTTATTTTGGTAATATCACAAACTATTGCTACATTTAGTAAATGTTTTTTTATGGATAAGAACAAGATATCTTTACTTGATCAAGTTAGAAGTAGTAATTCCACAAAATGATGTAGAGGCAATTAGTGAAGCATTGAAAAAAATTCACGTTGGAGGTATAACCATTCTAAGGGCCAAGGGGAGAGGTAAGACTATTGCTCCAAAAATCCATGCATCCAAAGGAACGGAAATGTTTACACCAGAATTCAGTGACAGATACACAGTTCAAGTGATAGTAGAAGACGAAAAGGAAAATGAAGCCATTGAACTTATCAGAACGAATTCTAGAGTGGGTAAGATCTTTATCTCGCCGGTTACCCGTGCGATCGATATCGAATCTGGGGAAGAAAATGAAAAGGCAATTTAGCATCTACTGCATTCTTGAGTATTAGAATAATATGGATGATCAATCAAAGTCTAAACATTTAGAACTGCAATAATCAAATACATGTACATATGATAACCAAGATGCACATTAAAATATCAATTCCTCATCATCAGGAGAATGCTATGTTGTTGTTGTTGTTGCATTCATCACTTTTCTTAGCAGATCTTCATTCTCGATTGGCTTTTTCATAAAGCAATCGATTTCAAAATCTGGGTATATCTCTCTTAATGCCTCGGAATGTACATCATAAGCAGTGATAAAACAAGCTTTTGCTTTACTATCTATTTTCTTAGCTCTTTCATAAAATTCAAAACCATCCATATTAGGCATCACAAGATCTATAATCAAAAGGTCATACATCCCAGCTCGTTTGAAGTTTGAAACCGCATCTAAAGGATCATTAAATACGTAAACTGTATAGCCATTATCTTCTAAAACTGCCTTCAGAGCTACAGTGATATCTTGATCATCATCTACGATCAGAATTCTTTTGGGAGAAGCGGGCGGGGGTTCTTTTGTTTGTCCTTTTGCAGTGGTAGGTGTTGCATTTGTGACTTGATTTTGTAAGGACTGATAAGGAGAAGAGTCATAAGGAGGATACTGTTGCTCACGATTATCATGGTATGAATAATAAAAAGAAGCCATTTTGTAAAACATAAAGCAAAAATAATGATTTGCGGCCTCTATGATTATTGTCATGCTTGCATGTACCCTAGTTAATAACTACTGTAGTCGCCACATTATTTTATATGTTTTATGTAGTGCTTTTCTACATTGCAAAGGTCGTTGTACAATTATGACTATGCTCTTCAACTAAATCGATTATGACTCCAAAACCATTACTAAAATTATTGAACAAATAATTCATAAGAAGTAAATTATAGTAACGTTATAGGAGAGAAACCCTTTTTTGGTCTATTCTCTTATAGTCATCTACAACGCATTACAAAAATATTAGTTAGTACTGTGCATACCTTAATTATTTTTAGAGTATTACGTGTTGTTATCATATCCTTTATAATGTAAATGCTAACATTCGCTGATGAACAAAATACTTTTGATTGCTGGTCTAGCAATAATGCTAGTGGGCGCGTTTGTAACAATTGGCAGCAGCGGTATTATACAGTCTGCTCAAGCTTGTCCAGGTAAAGGTACTGATGCATCATCTCAAGGTTCGACTACTACAAACAATCTAAATGTCCAACTGACACCACGATCTACGCCGGTCATAGCCGGACAGTCGGCTTAATACGTACGATACGACATAATATCTTCACTAACCTTTATTATTTTATTTTATAGGATTTCGCGTATGACCGTATGTAAAATAATGGCTACATAGTTAATTGAGGAAAACAACTCATTTACATAATGTTCTAACACTCAGATAATATAATTAAACATGGATGCATTGCTAGCAAGTAAATCATATAATAGATTCCTAGTTTTTTAGTTTCATTATTAGAAACCTTAAACAATATGATACAGCTGTACTTCACGTTCTTGAGAGTGATTTTTACTGAACATGATGTTCGATACACTAATAACGATGACGTAATCTTGGCTAACGGAATAACAATTGATGGGATTAACATAGAAAAGAGCAAGATCATAGATAAAGTAGCGAACAAGCAATGACCATGCTAGCAATTACGTCTTTGGTCCTATACAAAGAGGTATATAGGAGGATATACACGGCCAGGGCCAACTGGCATTATCTCTGAGGGCTTTGCCAATATTTACATGCCAATTTTGCATAATTATGCTTATAATTGCATATTTGATGTAAGTTATATTATTCTTTATATATTGGGATTTGGCACAAATGCGCTTGCATCAACTCACTACTACTCCTGCTTTTTTATATGCGGTTACTAAGCAGAATTCAAACCAATCAAAAGAACCTCACATCGAGTATACTAGAATGGGAGAATATAAAATTGCGACGAGATCCACAATTTAAAAATGAATCAGGAAAGATAAGAAAAACTAGAAGACTTGATCTTGAGAGTATAGGTTACACAGTATTATTTGTGTCTATATTTATAGGCATATGGCAGCTGGTTTTTGTCCTCGGAATATTCCCAAGAGTATCATTACCATCTCCTACAATGGTGGCTCAGTCTTTTGCAGATTTGTTCACTAGTGCAATTTTATTTACAAGCATAGGTATGACAATGTGGCGGCTTATCATTAGTTTTTCAATTTCCATTATTCTAGGAGTTGGAGTTGGATTGCTGATGATAAGGTTCCGCGGCTTCGGTAAAACTATGAGCTCTTTTGCTTTAGGATTGCAATCATTTCCTAGTATAGCATGGGTTCCATTTGCCATTCTGTTGATTGGATTAAATGATCTTGGTATTTTCTTTGTTGTTATAATGAGCTCAATTTTTTCAGTTATGTTGTCTACATATAGTGGAATTAGCAACATACCTACTATATATCTTCGAGCAGCTGAGAATATGGGCGCAACAGGATTAGCGTTATTCAGGTTAGTAATGCTACCGGCCGCTACTCCGTCGCTGATTGTTGGTATAAGGCAGGCTTGGTCGTTTGCCTGGCATGCATTGATAGGAGCTGAAATACTGATTGCAGCCTCGGTAGGTCTAGGACATATTTTGCTTGTAGGAAGAGAATTCCAGCTTATGGATCAAATAATCGCAGCCATGATAACAATTTTTACTATAGGATTTGTTTTTGATAGGCTAATCTTTTACAGACTTGAAGACAAAGTAAGGACGAAATGGGGATTAAAACAATCCAAGGAATTGTAAATGTTACAACTACAATAATCATTTATGAACGTCTTTTTGAAATTACGACATAGCATATGCGACCAAATTATGCCTAGGAGCCTGTAGTGCACTATTGCAATAATATGAACAACTATGATGCCAACAAGCACAAATGCGTTTGAACAACAGAAAATCAAGGCTCCGGCTATCTAACGGTCAATATCCAAAGAAGCTTACTAGCTATATTTAACTGGTATTGTCTTGGACTAAAATTCTGTCTACTCATTGCTTGTGATCTGACTTGTTTTTTAGTTGTCTATTAAAAATGGAACGTATTATTGGGTTTACAAGGTATGGTATTGTATGCTTAAACCATACTCCAGCTCTTATGTAAAATGGAATCATAATTTCAAGTCGAGGAGAGTTAGCAGCAGCAAGAATGGCTTTTGATACAGTTTTTGGTTCCAGCATAAACCCGGTATAATTTGGAGTACGGTGAGCAAAAGATTCATGGCTAAAAAAATTTGTCTTTACTCCTATAGGGCTTACTACAGTTATGCCTACACCGGTTCCATATAATTCATGGTATAAAGCCTCAGAAAAGCCCAACATTGCATATTTTGAAGCACAATATGCTGCTAGGCCGGCTACACCAAAACTGGCCGCAACTGATGCAACATTTACTATGTGTCCGGCTCCATTAGAGATCATGGACCCTAGAAACACCTTAGTGCAATAAACCATGCCTAAGTAATTTGTAAATGTAACTGACTCGATTTCTTCAATACTTTGATCTTGTACTTTATCATACAGCCCAAAACCTGCATTATTTACCAAAATATCAATACGTCCTAACTTGTCCAGCATTTCCTTTCCCATTTTAATTACATCGAATTTTCTTGATACGTCACAAGGATATACCACCAATTCAGACGTAGAATTATGTTGTAATGTTGCTTTGACCTGTTCCAACCTTGTTTTAGAGCGACCAACAAGCACAATAGTTTGCACTCCCTTACCAGCAAAATCAATAGTTGTCTGCTTTCCAATTCCTGACGATGCACCTGTTATTAATACAGTCTTTCTGTTAAACTTGCTTTTTGTAATCCTCTCTTTTTTATTCATTTTGCTCGACATTTCCATCAATAAGACTTTATAGATGTCTTTGATCTATAAAATTAAATTATTATTATTATTCCTCAAATCTTAGTTTTGTAATTGGTGTAAGCGGGTAACTTTTTATTGTATATATATACTCTCTAGCAACCTATCAAGATCTGACACTGAAATGTCAAAATAATCAAACGTGGATTTCAATAAATCATTATTTATATTGTGATCTTTGTCCTGCTGAAGTCTTATCTTTACATGTGTTTCGGAGATCTCTGTTAACAGTATTTGTGCAAAGTGATTCCATTTCTGTAACTCTTTATCAGATCTTAAAAGCAATACTGAAACCAGCTTTGAGAATGCGGCAATTATTGCTATTCTATATTTCTGCAAATCTCTTTTATATGAATTAGCGTCGGGTATGTCGCCAACTTCTGAGCAAATAATGTATTGATACTCATCTAAATTCTTTGCAATCCCTGCAGCCTTGGTAATGTTTGGCAAAACGCTTACTTCAGACTTTGTATTAAGTATTATGCCGTCTAAAATCCCTGTGACTTTTTCTATGACGAGGTTCCGACTTGTTATACCGTCACTGGATAATAATTTATGACATTTTGCATTATTGATAATGTATTTGTTAATAATCTTGTGATATGTAGATACCATTTTATGTATAAAGTGCGTATATGTGTTTAAATCTTAGCCTGTAAGGTTTTTATTGCGTGATATTGATAAAAGAAAATTCTAAATATGCAATTGTAATATGATAATATCTTGGAAAAAGTTTGCGCCTATTGCGGCAAGGAATTTTCGGAGCGAGAAGGATGGCCTCATGTGGAAGGAGATGCCAATAGAGGAGTTTTGAAAATAGAGCACTTTTGCTCTGAAGAGCACAAATACAACTTTTTTAATTCCTCTGAATCATGATTCTCTGATATATCATTGCTCTATATGATTCAGTATTTTTGCCTGAAATCTTTTGGTTTTAGTGGGTTTATAATAGGTTCAATGTAACAAAGGGTGCGGTCAGGAAATCTATTTTGATGCAAACAACAAGAGT
>JBKPMB010000270.1:0-5503 GCA_046731995.1 Thermoproteota archaeon
TTAGCGGACAAATGACTTTCCTGTGTAAGCATGGTTGAGCGTTATTACAACAATGTTTATCTTGGCATTGAAAACAAAACGTTCCATTATTTTAGAACGCTTTAGTTTGGAGTCAAGATCCAAATCTATTGTATCGACCTCTGTCCTTTCTTCTGCCAAGTGTTAGGTACGGCCTCCTCCTTCTCCTTCTGGATCGTCAAGGAATCTGACGGTTTTGTGGATTAGTCGCCTTATTTCTTCAGCTGAATGTTTGGCTTGTTCTTTTTCGTAGATGTGTTTATCAAAATATTTGTAATAACGCGTCTAGTTCAACTCCAAATAATTGCCCATATTTATCTATAAATCTCTCTTTTCTAGCATCTCTATCTAATTTGTCTAAAGTTTCGCTGTCTTCTGGTCTAGGTGTATAGGCGCTACCGTCTTCAAACTTTAGAAACGATCGGTTGTGTACAAGCCGTTATCAAACATGACAGCATCTAGACATTGTTAAACTATAATAAAAAAAAATTAGTTAAATGTAAATGTCTTGGTGCAGAATATGAACAGTATCGATAGAACATTAAAATAAAACTCATTTATACTATAGAATCTTGACTCGTCTTACCATGTGCGACTTCATAGGCCACGACATAAGAGAAAAGAATAGACTAAAGAATAGAAACCTAGAAGAGCAAGACTGGGAGTCTGAGCCAGAGCTCGAAAGAGTACAAGAAGAGGCACCGCAGGCAGTTTCTGTTACCCAGTAAAGGATTATTATCGTAACTATAGACGAAGAAAAATACAGTCAAGGTAACTCCCACTTTCTTTTTGTATATCACATACAAACTGATTTGAGCATTAAGAATAATTTCTCCTATATGTGCGAGTATTTAAGCAGCTTTTAAATTTCTAGCATTTAGCGTATACCCTTTTTTCATAAAAAACATATACATTTTTGCTTTAAAATAAAAATGATTGCTTATTGATCAAACTAAAGTTTAGAGCACTAGTTTGTGGTATAGCATATATACGCATGAAAAGCAGCATCCTATTAACTAAATGGACCATGATTCTGACGATTCCCCGTCTCCTCTTAATAACAAAAAAGAGAATATTGCAAAAAATATAGTAATAGATGAAATAAAAAATGTGCAGTCCAATCCCATGATTATAAAGCAAAATGAATGCTCCGCATGTCATATACTATTCAAATTAGCCGATAAAATGCAGACAAGCGAGTCGGATGCCTCAGATATGTTATCAGAAATTCTATCTCATGATGCAGATCTAAATGATCTCTTCATTGAAATGGTGGAAAATATACACATGAAGCAAAGGATGATGGCCGTTGATTTTTCAATCAAAAATAGACAGGCGAAGGACAAGTATATAGATTCTAATTTTAGGAATACCCTGTCCTAGCTATCTTCAGACTTTATAAATTATGGATCCGACATCGTCCTTAGAAAATTATTAATCTCTTCAATCGCACTAGGGATTGCACAAAATATTGGTATTGATTACCACGCAGCAACAGAAGAGCTCTATTGCTATATGCGAAAGAATGAGGCGCAAACACATGAAAGCATCATTACATTTATTGATGGATTTTATAAAAGAATAATGAGACAATCTCACCTTTAAAGTGTAGATATGTTTTCTATCTGACGGTTAGACAAATTATTACATACAGCCCTATTATATTCTGAAATACATACAATTCATCACACGTTAATCATTGATACTAGTCGCTCCAATATGCATATCACAGTCTATGCGAACACAATATTGTTCGAATTCGAATAGTACCTACCTCTTATCCAGTGATATAGGACAATTTTTGTCGCCTAGTATATCAGTTAAGTTAAACATCAAAATACAAAATCATCATTCAGACAGGTATTGGTAACAGCAATCCGACGTGCCGAAAGAGAAGAACGATCCATCATTCAGAGTCTGCATAACAGGTAAAGGCCTGTTACGTCCATGGAAATGATGTGTTGCAGCCACATTCAAGGATATAATAGGTAACTCGAATTCGAAGGAAGTAGAGTAGTCCAGTCGTGTGGTTGTAAGGGCAAACCACAAGGCCGCTTTGGAACCTATTAAAAAAGCAGTTTAAGATGGAAATCACATACCTTCGAGAGCACGTCGGTTTTTCCTTATTATGATCTAGAATTTAAACCTGAACTAATTTGGAATCTTGGTTATTACCTAGTTTTTAATATTGTTGGAATATCAAATAACATAATGGTGTATCATTCAAAAATGCAAAAAGAGATAATGAGACGTTGTAATGAAAATATTTTGCCGACAGTACTAACAATAGATTTTCAGGGAGCTGTAGCTGATGCCGTGGCTGAAGCCCCACCAGAAGAAGCACTTATGCCGTTATCTACATCTGAAGAAGAAGAAGATGATGATAGCTGTCCGCGTATTTCTCCATTTGAATGTTGTCTTGTATGAACATTAGCATACGCATTGCCATCTTCTATAAGCTTGATCAAATCAGACACATGCTTTCCTGCTAATGGCCCCTTCAAATCAGAAGAAGTAATAGTACCACCTGAAGAAGTAGAAGCGCTAGCGCTTCCATCGCCAGCTGATGCAGACGCGAACGCACCACCAATATTCAGATTTGCTACCACAGGTCCGTTTGTGCCGGTGCTACCTCTATGGATGTGAGCTCCTGTGACTACACCGTTCAGATTAGAAAGTGATATTTGATAGTCTAATGCGTCTTGAGACTTTGCAGCTAATCTTATTCTACCTGTAGCATCGGTATCAACAGGAGGAACTTCTTTACTACCAGTCAATCTTGCACTGAATTCTTTATCAGATGAAGAAGGAGAAGAAGAAGATGGTGATGATGTACCTGCAGTTGCTGTCGCACCTGCAGTTATTGGTCTAATAAAATGTTCTAATTCAGCCTGAGTAGATTTTACTGTGCTAAATGCTATAGCTGCTGATGCGCACAGTATAGAAAACGCAATAATGAGACATAATATAAGATGAGAAGATGGTATATGGAAATACATCAAACATGTATCTCATTATCCTCCTAATAAAAATTACGTATTAGTAGACTATTACATTTATTTATTTATTTTTTTAGGTCTTCTTCTTGTTCCTTTTCAAAACCAAAATAGCAATTATAGCAAACTTCTTTTTTGTAGATTACTCCTTTATTACCGCATTCTTTACAGCTCTTTTCAAAATCTATGGTCGAATCCAGGGATTTAGCTTTCTGCATACACTCTCCACAAATCGGTGCTTCTAGCTTAAAGCTAGATAAGAAACCTGATCCGCACTGGAAACACCTTAAACTATACATATTTCCTTTAGGTTTCCAACGTCTGAATAAATTAATCAAAATCCCACTTTTTTCATTCTTGATCCACAACTAGGACATGCTAATTGCTTGTGTTGTGTTCCACAGGACATACAATAGTACCTAAGAGAGCTGTTACCAGGACCTGCCATTGAAGATGACATTGGGTTAAATATTCCTCCCGTACCTCCTGTTCCCATGCCCATTTTTCGCATCATTCTGTTGCGCATGTAAAAGTTAAACAAAATAAATACGCCTATTATAACAACTAATGATATAGGAAATGGTACTAGCATAGAGATTGCAATACTGATACCAAGTGATATAGCCATCACCATTAGTTGGTTAGCGAGAAATTGTTTATTACTAGCAGCCATCTATTCTTTTACCTATCTAATACTTTTCACTTTTATCTAATTAAGGTTAGCAGTAATTCTTTCCTAACTTAGTAGTAGGTCGCTTACCTATCATGTGCTAGTTTAACTTGTCAAGGTGTGAGTATCTTTAGATGAGTTATAGATCATATACTAAGCTCTGTTGCTATGATGTGCTTGCATTTGGAGCCATTGAATTTAAAATCAGGACACGAGCATGTTTTGCTCTCGACGTTTACTTCATAAAACTTATCCTTTTGTTTGCTGCTCCTTATGTGAAATAGTTTCTTGTTGTATACTGTACCTTCTTGCTGTCTTTGCTCAAGCACTATGATTGGCTCATATACATTTGATTCTAATATATTATATGCCTTCTTGATGCGCAGTTGTTGTTCTCTGCTACCTTTTGAGCATACATCTTGATCAGCATCATCATCACCATATGCTAATCCCCTTTCTTTTTTTGTGTTGTCTGCAAATCCTGTGTACTTTGCTCCTCTAGTTTTTCTAGTTTCCGCTGCCCTTCTTATAAGTTCAAGGATCTCATCATCCTTTGTTTCAGAAACATGTACAACATAAATAAGAGCCTTCTTCTTGCCCTCGTATTTCCTTACAATCCTGCCTATTCTTTGAATTATTTGATTCATATTTGATGTACTAGCCAAAATAATTTCAATACCAACTTCTGGAACATCATATCCTATCTCCAATGTATGAATTGATAACAATACATAAAAGTCTCGGCCCCATCGTGACAGTATTTCTTGCCTTGTTGATGAATCAATAGAGCTGTCAATTACTGCTGATCTTATAGAATGAGTTTCCAACATAGTTTTTAGCTTGTTGATAGAATCAAGTGTTTCACTGAATACCATAACTTTCTGGCTTGGATGCTTCTTGATTATCAAATTGACGACTGCGGTTAACTTATTATCAGCACAGCTCAACAGGTGTTTTCTCTTTCTTACATTTGAAAACCATGCTTTTGCCATTCCAGCAGCAAAGCCACCTCTCTTTAACAATGAAGACATGGAACTGGCATCATATCTTTTAAATCGGCTAGAAATATTTTTAATCTTAGTTGAATGATTATCGTATAGTTGTTGTTCGGTAGTTGTAAGCTTTACTTTAATAGGTATTACCATTGGCTTTGTTAGTCTTCCGTCCTGCACCGCCTCCTTTAGCAGATATCTCTTGATTGGTGGCAAAACGGTGGCGATCGTATTGAATTTTGGGTCCTTCACATTGATAGTTGCAGTCAGGCCCAAAAGAGCCTTCATAGGATCTTCAACAGCGACATCAAATATCCTGCTTAAAACTTTGGCAGTGTCACTTACCAAATGTACCTCATCAAAAATTACCATTTTGGAGCTTCGGATAAGATCAGGACAAGATAGGACACTCTGGTAAGTACTGATTGTGATCTCCTTGTTAATTTCTTTCTTCTCACCGAAATACACTCCAATTCTGTCTCGTGGTATTTGATAATTGATCAATCTTTTCAGGTTTTGATTGATTAAAACAATACGAGGTACGACTAGCAATATATCAAATCTTCTTGTGCATTGTAGCAATTGTTGTTCTTCTGTCTTGAAATTATTCTTGCCAAATGCAGGAGCTGCAGCTGCAGCAGCAGCTCTTCTTGCACATTCGAATGCTATTTCAGTTTTGCCAGTCCCACTGCTATATATTATTGAGCCGCGCATTCCAGCAGATATCCACGCATCGACTGCCTGCAGCTGGTGTCCTTTAAGATAAAAAGGAAGCTTTATGCAAGAGATGGCGGCATCTTGTGCTATTCCAGATGCGGAAGTTGGCA
>JBKPMB010000271.1:0-2653 GCA_046731995.1 Thermoproteota archaeon
TGAGCTTCTTCTTTTCTATTTGTTGTTTTGCAAGAAGTGCGGTCACTAATGCTAATGCCCCACAAGTTACGCTTGTCAGTTCTAATAGTGCTGTGCCATTAAATGCGCCCGCAATTGTTACGCCTAACGTGCCTATGGCCAACCCCCATGGAATTTTGTTGTTTATTTTATTCATATAATTCCAAGTAGATATCGTGATATATAAACTAGGGGTAATATAATTACATAGTGCTAACTTCTACATCTTGCCGCATCTTTTACTAAATTAGACAGCAAAATCGGTTAGATAGATCACCAAAGGACATTTCTTTACAACTTATTTTGCTAGTGCCTAACGCTGTCCAATAATGTATAACTCTTTAATATAATGCAATACAAATGTCGCTGATATGACAAAAGTTGAATATGAAACACAAATCAATGCACCAGTACAAAAAGTCTATGAATACTATACGAATCCAAACAATATACAAGAAGCATGGCCACAAGATATAGTTAAAGAATCAGAAGATCTATCAGGTTCAAAAAATGAAGAAGGCTCAGAAATGAGAGTAAAAGGTCAATATATGGGAAAAGAAGAAGAAATGAGATTACAGGTAGTAGATAAAGAGGAGAATAGAAGGTTAGTTACAAAACAAATTCAAGGTCCTTTTAAAAGATGGGATAGTATACAGGAATTTTATGGAAATGGAACAAACACCACACAGATAAAGCATACAATTGATTTTGAGCTGCCAACAACTGGTAAGATTGCGAACATGCTATCAGGTAGCCAAGCAGATAACAAAATAAGAGAAGCACTTGAACAAGCAGCACAGACAGTAAAGCAAAAGCTAGAATCTGGTGCAAGATAAAATAAGGAGATAGGTGAGAATATTCTTATGTCAACTAGCAGACATGAAGTAGGTCATTTTGAAATACCTGCAGATAATGTAGATGGTTTGAAGAGCTTTTATTCTTCACTATTTGGCTGGGAATTTGAAAAGGGCCAAACACAAGGATACTATATGATAAAAAATGCAGGGATTAGCGGAGCATTGATGCAAAAAGAAAGTCCACAACAAGTATCAACTCAGTTCGTTAAGGTGGAATCTATAGAGGATTACATAAATAAAGCAAAACAACTAGGGGCAAGAGTTGTAAAGGATAAACAGGAAATATCAGAAGGATATTACGCTGTATTAGAAGACCCACAGAGAAATTCAATTGGGATATGGCAGAGCAAATAAGTCAGAATGATCTTTCTATTTTTCTTTTTATTTTCGTAATTTGTATTTCTTGATATATGTAATAGACTCTCTCCGATCACAAGAATCATGAGCTACGCTAATAGATGATATACACAGATATAGAATTATTTCATTCAAAAAATATCCAGTATGAAAATAGGATATCCATGTATCAATAACAGCATTCCTCGTAATGTTCCTTCTACTTTTAGATTAGTATCTTATTCTGAAAGCAAGATGATTCAAACTGTTAAAGACAACATACTTCATTTAAATCAAATTCTAAGGTATAATGTCAAAAACAATTTATTATTTTTTAGGATTAGCTCAGGCCTGATTCCTTTTGCATCACATCCAGTTTGCAAATTTGCTTGGTACAAGTTTTTTCAATCAGAGATACAACAGATTGGCGATTACATTAAAAGATACAACATCCGTATATCAATGCATCCTGATCAATTTGTTGTTCTTAACTCACCTAATGAAAAAGTATTGGAAAATAGTATTAATGAATTAAAATATCATTGTAATCTCTTAGATACGATGTGTCTTGATTATACAGCAAAGGTGCAGATACATGTGGGAGGGGTTTATGGAAATAAAGTACAGGCAATAGATCGATTCATCAAAACGTATAACAACAGTCTGCAGTTAGCAGACGATTCGATTAAAAATAGGCTTGTTATAGAAAACGATGACCATCTTTATAGTCTAAAAGATTGCCTTTACATAAATCAATGTACGGGCATGCCTATTGTCTTTGATAACTTTCATTATGAATGCTTTGTCAACAATACCAAAGAATTAAAGGTAAAAGGAGAGGTGTTGGTACGAAATCCTCTTCAGAAAGCAATGTCTACTTGGAAAATTAACAAAGATGGCCTACCAATGGTTGATTATAGTAGTCAGGACATAGCCATCGATAATTACAGCGATGTTATGGCTAGAAAAGGAAAACACACAGGGACAATTGATATTAAATCTTTCAAAAATTTCATAAAACAAACTGAAGGTCTGGATTTTGATATAATGCTAGAGATAAAAGACAAAGAAATAAGTGCGTTAAAGGCATTAGAGATTGTGAGAAAGAAATAATATGCAACTTATTGGATACAGGATGGTATAGGACAGTACTACTATGAGGCTATTCTCATCATCTTACCACAAAAATCTTGCTAATTAAAAAAAGGCAGCGATGTTGTGACATGTCAGAGGGTCCAGAGGTAAAACTAACTGCTGAAAACATTTGTAGATCTATTTGTGGACAAACAATTGACAAGGTTTATTGCAAGCCTAGTATTGGCGAAGAATTCGCTAATAAAATCATAGGATCTACAGTAAAGCAGGTTGAAACATATGGTAAAAATATAGTTATTGCTTTTTCGACTGGGATATATCTTCGCAATCATATGCTAATGTGTGGA
>JBKPMB010000272.1:0-5230 GCA_046731995.1 Thermoproteota archaeon
ACCAAACATTGTATTCATTCTTTTAATAACTTTTTTTCTGAAATGAAAGTTTAACAAAACGAATGCCGTTATCGCTAATGGTATAGATAAAGGAAAAGGAGTATAAAATAAAATAGCGAAGATAACACCAATGGAAATGGCTATTCATAACAATGGTCCAGAAAGATACTGATCGTTAGTATTCATACGGTCTTTCTTAAGCCATAATAGCTATTATTGCATTTTCCTTCTTATGTGTACCAGCCTGTTAGTGGGTTTATTTTAGAAGAATACGAGACTTTCTATGAATTTACAAAATATGTAGACAAGGATTTGACGAGCATGTTTATTCAATTTGCTGAGGAATATTTTACATACTATACGGCTGACCGATCCTACTGTAAAATCATGTTTGGTAAGAATTCCGGGAAGCCTAAACTCAAAGTGTGTTGCATAATTGTTTCTATGCTAGAACAACCAAACTCAGAGCTAATAAACCAATACGGAGTCAAAGCAGTATTTCTGTTTAGTCAAGTAAACAGACAACGATTGACTAAGCTCGCAGAATGGATAGATCAAAATAATATTAGAGTGAATGTAGATAAGACATTTTCATTAGATGAAGCTGGCAAGGCACTTGACTACCAAAAAGATGTACATCCAAGGGGCAAAGTGGTCTTAACAGTATAATTTTTTATTATTTCAAGAAAGAAATGGATACGAGGGAGATGGTTTACATATATTATCATTCTAAATTATGTCCTATTCCTTACCTTTCCATATATCCAATATCCTACGCCTATAATTATTGCTAAAATAATCAAACCTATAAGTACAGGAGCAAACAATGTAACAAGAAATACAACGATTGCAACAATTACAATAAATGCTATTACTCCAATAACTATTGTTCCTATAGCTCTTAATGTACCCATATTCAGATGATGATATAGCTGCGATAAATATCTGCATATTGTCGTGCCCCTGTCATGCTATGTAAAATATTAAGAAACTCGGGGGCAGTATCTAAAGTTATCAATTATAGTCATTGCCAGTTTTGCGGTACTTTTGATGAATAAATATTAGTCGGATTATGTCCTCCTCTGTATCTGCAGGATTGCATAGTTTTGCAATCTTGAGGACATCTCTTATATCCCTACTGCCTATCTTCGTCATCTTTCCTACCAAAACCCCGAGGAGGCATCTAATCATAGCTAATGAAATTGTCTATTTAAAAAATTCGAGGGCGATATTTCTATTTAAAACTATAAATACTATCAAGATTGCTGAAGCGCCAAATAGCTTAGTACCGCATTCACATCACGAGGCTTATTTAAGGTAGAAAAAAGAAAAGGATGGATTGAAGGTTTACAGGGTTATTTGTAGTTCGATGTTTTCAGTTGTTTTAATTAACAACTACCCGGCAATTGTTTGATCTGAATTACGATGAAGATGTCTGAACAGGACAAAGAATTATTTCCACAACAGCGCCAAAAGATTATAGAGGACTTGATAGATAGTGATGAAACCAAAGATATACTTCCTTCAAAGGAAGGTTTAAACCCCCAATCTAATGCAGCAGCAAAAGCGGGCTTTATAGCTCTTAGAAGATGCCTGTTAACAAAGCTCATAAATAATTTATCCGAACAAGAGATTATCTCTTTAGTGGAACATGTAGCTAAGACCACAAATAAAGATCTCATATTATTTCTAAAAAAAGAATATGCTATAAAATCGGCTCTAGAGCTTATAGAAATTTGGATAAAAACATCTGGCTATACATATAGATATGAGCGGACTAATAATAATGGGCAAAATATTCATTCGTATGCTATACAACATGACATGGGTTCTAAGTGGTCTATTTATTTGGCTAATCTATATCAATTTTTATTTGATGAATTCGGTGTAAACAAAACGATCCAATCTGACAAGACTGAAAATACGCTAGCGTTTACAATTGATGGTTGATTGTATGTTTATGTTGTATTAGCTGTCCCATTTTGGGCCTGGAAGGGTAGACATCAAGTAATTGATTCATATAATCAATGGCCTTTCTAAAGGCTTCTAACAGTATGGGAAATGTACTATCGAACATATGCTGATATATTTAGTGAAAATACATTCATCAAAAAATTAATCTAGAAGACTATTCAATTGAGCTAGGGTTATCTAAATTAAAATAGAAATTCAACTGTGCCAATCATTATCCTATGGCTGATAATGAAAAATCGGAAGATACGCAATTACATACTTGGCGCAAGAAAATAGAGATGATAGGCATCGCTATCAAAAGCCTGGACAAAGAAAACGAAACAAGACGGCTCAAATTAAGAACAACATTCATGAACCAGCATTTTATAAATGAATTAGATAAAATTGGTTTACAGCTCAGAAAGATAACTGTAATTACTTATCGACTTGTAGTACTTTTTGGACCCAAAATCACAATCTAGTAGCTAGCTTGTATAAAAACATGCTTCCCCGAACTTCTAAGTATTTAGTCGTATTTCACTACTTATAAAATACTGCTAATTCAAAATAACAGACCTACTAATGATTTTCTAGCCTTGCTATTATCTTTAGCAGTCATCCTATTGTGCTGATTCCCATTATGTCGTTACTGTCTGTGGTTCTAGATAATAGACGATCAGTAGCATTATTGCCTCCGTGAGCATGATTCTTAATAAGATTAATCTTAAGATCATGAATCTCCTTTTGAAGTATCGACCTTAATTCTTCTAGTTGATTCAATAGATTATTTTATTTAGTTCATCTATGAATACAGGTTTAGCTATTCACATGATCTCTCTTCGAGGTTCACAACTACCCATTGGCCTATAGCGAGATGTCAGGTGATCAAATCTCAATTATACAACGAACAACATCCGATGCGTCCACTAGCTTGTTAGTATATTTTCCACCATATTCATCATTTAGAATTTTGAACTTTCCCCTTCCTTTATGTATGATTTTTGCTTCAAATGATTTTCCGTCTATAAATATAAAACACCAACATGAATAACGCTCCTCTTCTTTCTGGAGTTTATCTGTTATTGTCATGGTGCAAATGGGAGCTTTGAGTGTATGAGTGCTAACTCTTCTTATCCATCTACATATTGCAGCAGTCTCACTGTAGAAAAAATAGAGCTGCTGTTTTAGCAATATGAGTACAATAATTACGTAAAGAAGGTTTTCAGTCATTGCCTGTATTAATATATACTTATAATGCTGTTAATTAGCTTCAGTAAAAACTGTGTGTTATTAGTTAAAATGATGTTTTACTTTTTATAACGAATAGGAAAATATATGCTGCCCTGAACTGACAATTTCATTATCAACGATCGATATATGCCTCCATTTGGGAAGCCTAAAGGCGATACAGGACCACCAGGATTACCAGGATCACCTTTACTATTCCAGGATATCAATATAGGCATTGCCGAAATGTTAACTTAGATAGTATTGTTCTATATTGAGATCAATATTTCATGTTCGGTAAACCTTTATTCTTTTTTGTGAGAGATTAACTGCTCACAACCAGATTTCCATGTTAGAAACCCCAGTAGCATGTTTCGCCATCATGCTATGGGGGCCATTCTAACAACTACAATATTTTAAATAATATGCGCACACACATATTGTACACAAAGAAAAGAACAAATGACATGGTTTTAAGACAATAATCATCATATTAGAATCCAAAAGCAATATGCACAGACAGACTGTTATATTGTCCACTATGTCAAAAACTGATATCTAAAACACAATGTCAAAAAAACTAAGGCAAGATAAAGATGGAAATCTGTATAAGGTAAAGACATATCATTATGACAAGCTCTCAAAACTAGAGCGTACAAGAAGAAAAGAACAAAATGAAAGCAAGCGACAACAAGAACTATCAAATATCGAATTGAGTAAAATAGTACATCAGGTGCAACATGTGAAAAATTCAAGCCTCAATAATTGAATTGCTTTTATGTACCGTGGTTTTTATTTGATAATTCAAAGTACTTCATTTGTTATTGTCTTTGTTCTGGTATTACCTAACAGGTATGCTACCAGTTGATACATATATCTTTTTCATGTGTAGCTGTTAAAGTCCATCTAAGCGCAACCAAAATATTTTATTCCTTAAATCATATATAATAACATTATAAATAATAATAATACATATTGTAACAAGTGAAGTTATATCAGAAATTAACATTAATTACTGCAATTCTTGGCCTCGTAGTTCCATTATTAGGGGTTTTTGCTTATGTTTTTATAAATAGTCTGACTGGTATTCCAATCTTAGCTCTTTTCTTAGGTACTGCACTCCTTATTGCAGTTGTAATAATTGCAACTAACATAGCAGCTATTGTTGCTGCATTTTATATAAAAAATACAAAACTTGTAGGGGCTATACTAATTTGCTGTGGAATCGTTCTATTTCTAACAGTACAAATATGGGGTATTCCGGGATTAGCATTGTATACAGTATCAGGCATAATGGCATTAAGAGAAAAGCGAGCTCCCCCCGCTAGAAAGTATACAATCAAATGTCTTACGTGTGGAAAAGAACTAAAAGATATCAACAACCCAGACTTTGCTAAAGATCATTTAGCTCATAATCCTACTCATTTAGAATACAGAGTGTTTGTAGAAATACTTTTTACCACTAATGCAACTAGAAAATTTCCTTAAATTTATACCATGTGAGAAAATTAAACTGTATGTTTATTTAAACTTGCTGTCCTAATATATGACAGATCTTCTTTAAGAGTCAGTATGAAATGTGCAAGCTCTGAGTATTAGGCTCCATTAATTTGGTAACTTTATCATGATTCCATGACTTTGCTTTTGTGTTTCATCTAGTGTTCTCTATTTAGCTTTTCTGAGGGAATTTGGTGGTCTCCATTTTGTATGTGGTCAGTTAATACATGACGTTGCATGTCGCCCAAGCTTTCAAACTTTGAGTTACATAGTAGCGAGTAATACTATCTTGCTAATACACTCAAGAAATTCGGGGGGACACTTAGAGAATATAAGTACGGCACGATGAGAAATATAGAAAAAGAAAAACAAATTGAATCACAAATAAGTAGATATTGCATATAGCTTGCCTAAAAAAGGTTATTTGATAGATTGTGTATAATATAATTATGATAAATGAAGACATTAGATGCCAGATCTGCAACTGATGAGTACATGTCTACTCATTCTCTTACATTTTCTACGCCAGATTTGATATTAAAAGAATTTGTGA
>JBKPMB010000273.1:0-3596 GCA_046731995.1 Thermoproteota archaeon
TCTCTTGTGCATTACCTAAAGTATCTAGCAGAGCATACTCCTTTGCATATTTTCTGGCTAAATGACGCAATTCTGCATCTTGGGCCACTGACAGCGCGACAGAGTATATTCCTATGCTAAAGAGAAAAGAAGCAAGCACAATAAAGGCACGTTGGATTGCTCCAAAAGGTGGATAAGAATTGTTGGTTATCCAGTTATTGGTCGTTGGAGAAATTAAAATGGTTGCTAATGCTGCTATAATCAAATAGTTAATGATCTTATTACGAGAAGAGGTAATTTGCCGTCCAAGAGTTTTTGCTACTAAAATATATGCAAAAGCTATTACAAAATCAGCTGCAATCCATCCTGCGGTACCTATTACCCTAAACATAAGGAACCTGGACTCCATATATACCATTTCACTTCCAGTTGACTTTATAAATTGAGGACCAAATACCCCAGTTAAAAAAAGTACAGGTGGTAAAATTATAAGTGTCCAAAATGTTGCTCTTCCTATCTGATCCTTAAAATAACGAAGGAAAAATGCAATAGCAACTGTTTCTGCGATAGCAATAGCAGTAACTTGAGGGACAAGAAACCCATAGAGATGAATGATAAGTTCTATGCTAGTTAAGTGTCTGCTTGCCATAGAATTGCTAGCGGGGAAATTTGGATCTATGGAGGGTGGTCTTGAAACAACTAATTCCTTTATATCAAGTGCAATAGCAACTGTCGTGCTGATGCAAAGGAGCATCGATGATACAGCAAATGCCAATATCATGATATTGTGTCGTTTGTTGGCACTCGAATTGAACCATGACAAGAATTTGTAAGTGCGAAAACCAAAGAACAAGATGGCTACTCCACTTATTAAGAGAAGTAGAATCAGCAGGTAAGTGCTATATTGTGAAAATAACACCATTTCAACAATGATAGCTCCAAAGATGACTAAAAGTGCATAAAGAAAAATAGGTGTTGCCTTGTACAGCCTGTTAAAAAACGAAGGAGCCTCGAGGTCTTTGCGCAATGCAACCATATAATCTCTAAGGACATACAGACCTGCAAAAAATACAGTGATGCTCATTGTTATAAATAATATTAGACCAAAAGAAGAATTAATAGGCTTTCCCAAAGCGTCAAGAAAGGTGCCAAAGATTACATCGGTAACTATTATGGCCCAAGTAATAAACGTCATTAAATAAGTTTTTTTGTTAATGATGCTAGTAGTGACTATCAATGGCATTTTTGTAGTCGACACGTCATTATATACTCTCCTGTATACGTTTCAGCAAATTGCTGAACTGCTTATACTTTTAAAACCAGATTATGACCACAAGGTATGCTTCATCATCAGCAATCTAATCCAATCGTGTCCTTATTTTTTGATTCTTATTCTTGCTGCTTTGGTCAAATAATATCTTGCCGAGGTTCTGTCGCCTTTTCGTCGGACTCTTGTCATCGTAAGGCTATAACAGGTTGTCGGATATTTTTCTCCATGGCGGTGCTGTCATGACTCCTACTACTGGTGCGATTTTTCAGTTAGTTGATCCTGCTGGAAACAACCTTCTTACGCGTCTGTAGGCCTTCCCTTTAATTTTGGGTGTATTATGACCAATAAGTTATCAAATTCAATTTCTATTTCTTATCATGGATCGGGAGAAAGAGCTAAATAATGAAACAACCAACCCTTCTACATGCGGGGACAGAATCCCACCGAACCCGCACTGATATTAGTTCTCTAAAGGGACTGGTGAGCATAAAAAAGTGAAAACACGAGTTGATAGATCAATATGATCACTATCAGGTCCCAAAGAACGAAGAGTTCATGGATCCCTACAGCATACTCGTATACGCTATAAGGTCTCCTTATACCAAAGAGTCCTATCCTAGACGAATGCGAAGATTCTCCGATTTTATTAATTTTTGTGAAGATGAATCTATGGATGAACGCTGTAATAGGTTTGCTTATAGGGGTAGGAATGATTCTAGGTTTCTGGTAACATACTCAGATTTCTGCACTCCCAAAAAGCAAGCACGCTACTAAATTATGTTAAAACGATCAAGATGTCCTGTGACGTGACCGATATAACCATTCAATGGAAGAAAATTACAAGAGGATTGCCAAAGGGGAAAGATATGCAGATGATAGAGCACCCACTTTGGAAGAGATCCATAAAATCATCTAATATCCTGATAGAAGAATGAAGCCCATAGTATACATTATGGCTTCTTAGGGAGTAAGGGTAGGAGCCTGGGACCATTTAAAGTGGAATCATATAGATCCAATAGTTAGCGGAGATAGCAAATTAGTTGCTGCAAAAATTAACGTATAGGCGAAGATGACGAATATATCACGTTCATAACACCAGAGGCTTATTTATCTCTACAGTCATGGATGACGTAGCGCAGTGCATGTGGAGAACATGTCACCAAAGACAGTTGGGTTATGCGAGACCTATGGAATGCTACAAAACTTCCAAAGAAGGAAGAAAAAGGAAAGATTAACGAGCCAATTAAATTGCAATCTATTGGGGTTAAGCGACTTATCGAGCGTGCTTTAGGGGCTCAAGGGGTAAGGACTGTGCTAGAGAGCGGCAAGAAGCGCCATGAATTCCAGACAGATCATGACTTTCGTAAGTGGTAGAAAACGCAGTGCGAAATGGCTGGAATGAAGTCAATAAACATAGAGAAACTAATAGGTCATTCACTTGGCATGTCTACTAACAGCAATTACCGTGCTACCTCAGATGAAATTTTGAAGGATTATTTGGAAGACAGCGCCCCTCCTCACAATAAGTAGTGATATCAGACTTCAAAGACAAATGGAGCAAGTTGTAGAAAAGTCAAGGAACGACGATGCTAAAATTAACTACAGGAAACGGTAATGTTGATCTCATTCTAGCTCTCAGTCATTTGCTTTGTTCAGATTTGATTGCTTAGGCTTTACCCTATTTAGGTGAAGTATAGAGTATGTATGCAAACATATTAAGCCTTGAACTCTACTTTTGATGTTTAATAAGAATGCCCCTTGCAACTGTGAAAGGAATCGGTACGTTTTATAGAGAATATGGAGACATTAAAAATGAGCATGTGTTATTTATACATGGACTTGGTTCTTCATCACTCAGATGGGTAGATATTCCTGAAGCATTGTCAAAATATTTTCATACGATAGCAGTTGATTTGATAGGTTCTGGTTTGAGTGAAAAACCACAGAATGCGGATTATACAATCAAAGGATTCAGTAAGTTCATTGTTGATTTCCTTATTGAAAGAATCGGAATCATGGATAAGGAGCATAAAAAGATAAGCATTGTAGGCCATTCATTGGGTGGGTATATAGCTGCTCAAGTTGCTATAGAAAATAAAGAAATGATAGAAAAGCTCGTATTGATAGATTCCTCGGGTCTGCTTGAGGCGCCAACTCAGCTGCTAAAAGATTATCGTGTTGCAGCAACTGACATTAATCCAATAACAAGACATGAAAGAGTCAAAAGAGTATTGGAGAACCTATACGCAAGTCCTTCAAGGCTGCTTCCTGTATTAGTTGATTTATTTGGTTACACAATTGAAAAGCCAGGCGCAAAACATGCGTTTGAAGTAGCATTCGACAACAG
>JBKPMB010000274.1:0-13374 GCA_046731995.1 Thermoproteota archaeon
CAGCGGAGAGCATACGGAAATGCAGTAGGCAACTCAGTAAGGTCTCCTTCAATATAACACGAGTTATGATATCTTTGCAAGCTATTCATATAGAAGATGCTGTTTATATAATTATGATTGCTACAAATAGATCACTGCTGACTGACTGCTATTCCTACCTTGAAGGAGCTCTTGACCAATAATGACATTGTGTGAAAGATGTGCTAAGAATGAAGAATATCATACATGTTCAGTATGTAATCAGCATTTGTGTATGAGCTGCTTTAACATGGTTCATTTTGGTATAAATGCTCCAAGAACTGGCAGCTCCATGGTGTATAACAAATGTGTTTTCTGTGGTAAAATATATGCCACCAACGCAAAAGGCTGCGTATGTGGAGAATGTACGGTTATACTTAGTTGGGCTTCAGGTATGAATTATCTTGCTGCTGTAAATAGAGTATCTAAGTTAATAAAGACAAATAAACTTGATTCAAAGCTGAGAAATGAGAATTATTGTAAGGCCAATTTTGGTTCTCATGCCACTCAAGTAATAATGGATGCAGTAGATAGTTCAAAAAGATAACGTAGAATATGAGCAGAGAAAAATAAAAATTCAAGTAACTAATTGTACACTGTCAACAACAGATTTCACGTTAATCGTACTTTCTAGAAAGTTGCTCAGTGATATTATTTGCACTTCTGCTATTCCATAGCTTGGCAGCTAGGATAAAAGAATAATTCTATTGCTAGGAGAATTTGACTTCCAGACTTGTTCTATTCGTTAGCACATGTAGTACATTTTAGTTGTTATAGTTAATCGTATTTTCATCTAAAAAACAGGAATAATACGACAATCAATAATACTATGATAATACATTCTCAAGTTATAGCATCAAGTTGACATATCATGACAACGATGATAATGACGATGACACTTCATTCTTCTTAGTCAGTATACTCTTCTGATGAGAAAAAATTAGGATTTGTCAAAAAGGTTCTTGCAGATAATATAATTATACAAAGTGAATTTACTTGGTTGAGAAAATATATTGTTTCCAAGTCCTCTATAGCATCTATAAGTAAAAAAGACATTAAACTAAAAATAACTGCACATGAGGTACGCCATAGACACTCTTACCTAAAGATGAAAAATATTCTAATACCTCTAAAAACCATCACAAAAACGTCTAGTAATACTACTATTGTAGCCACAAAAGTCAAAAGACTTTTTCTTGAAATATATGAAAGTATACAATATAGCAGATGGCAAAGAAATCAGTTAGCTGCAGTTGTTGCTTTTATTTCTGGAATTCTCTTTTTGATTTCTGGCTACAAGGTTGATTTAACATTTTACTATTTAATTCAAAAAGAGATATTGTTTAATCTCCCAAGCCATATTTGGCCACTAGTTATAATTTCAATAGGGGTTCTTGTAGTTATCAGCCAGTTAGGAGGAATTACAGCACTTGTAGGTGCAGGTTTATTTGCAGTGAATAGAGTTAACCTTGGAAAGCTTTGGATAGGAATTGGTACAGGTCAAGGGTTATTCACGATAGCTTTGCGAATCATATATGATACATGGTCTGGAAGAATAGATCTTGCAAACAATTATGTTCTGTGGTTGATGTCGTCTGCGGCAGGCCTAGCTATTGTATTTTCAGTTATTGCAAGGAGTATGTCAAAAGGGGATGGTGAAAGTACATTTACTAGAATAATTAAATTTATTTTTAAAAATAGGAGGATAAACAGGTAATAGTAATAATAATTGTATTACAAATAAGTCGAATAAAAGAACAGCTGCATATTCTATAGAAAGCTAAAAATTGTCGATTCTAGATTGATGATTCATTGACGATAAGCTGGCTTTGATATTAAGAAACTACTTGATTTAGTACTGTCGCCTTGCAATTTTTGTTATCTGCCCAACAATTACAATGATGCGTTTAATTCTTGGGTGTCTCATTACTCTTACCTTTTTTTTATCTTGAACTAATTCTTGATATTGTATATTGAAGAAGATATTTTTGGTCTTCAACTCCTTTGGTTTTCCAGTAGTGTTTGTTAACAATGATAGATAGACCATACCAAATAGCGCTATTTACTATAATTGTAAATAGAAAACCATAGTATTACGTCATAATTGTACCTGTTATCGCGCCGCTATCAGGAATGGTAGCTGGCGCCTTAATATCGACTTTAAAATTTTGTCCACACTGACTATACATTTTAGCTTATGTATGCATTCTAGTACATTATACTGACATATGACTTCATTAGCATACATAGTCATATCTGCATCGATATTCTTTAAGAGCGAGGAGAATGTTGCGGATTTGAAGCTGTGCTCATTCTTGACAACGACTTATAATTATACGTAATGCTTTACGTCACAGTTTTCTATGACATGACAAACCGACATACTTTCATTTATTACTGCTAACTAGTATAGGCTAGTGATAAATTATGCATACACCATGCTGTAACCATACGTAATTTTATCTGTAACTAATTTTTATATGATTTCTTTGAAAATTCAATGCAACTTTGCGTTTAATCATATCATAATTAGCGTAATATACATCAACTACAGAATCTATTTTATTGAATAATTTAGATATGTTATAAAATAAGATGTGTAATGCGGCTAAATCAATAAAATATGCATTGTAAGTATTCTAATACGGATAGCACACAAAGTGGTTTTTGTATAGCATCATATGACAGAAACACTTTGTAGATCTTGCGGTTCAGAAAAATTGCATGTCAAAACAGTATGTGGCTTTTGCAACCAACCAATAATTTATGCTTGCGGTCATTGTGGACATATTGCGGATGAGAAAGTTCATGTGGATTGTAGAAATGTAGAGTTCTTTCTGTCAACAATAAGGCAATTGTGAGAAGTTTAGTAAATTAGTAAATGGCCCATGACAAAATCTACATACTGCATAATGTCTAGAACTAGTGAAGATTAGAAAAATTAACCGTTTTACTTTATAATGTAATACGTAGGTGAATTAGCAACAAAGACTATTACTATTAAATGCATAATATCAACCTCCAGATAATACAAACCTTTATCTTCAATGACGTGCAAGTGCTGTAATGGTCTGGTATTTAACCCCTGACCAAAGTCTTATACATCGCAGTGATTCAAGTACTAATAGCAAAAAAGGTGCAGATGACGATAATCACAATAGTAGGAAGAATCCAAGCTATGATTTCTCTATTGGCAAGATACAAAGTATACAAAATAAACCCGATTCGTCTAAACCTAATTCTACCTTCTGTTCTATATGCAATAGAAGTGACAGAATGGTAACTGATCCTGAATCAGGGGAGATTATTTGTAGCAACTGTGGTATGGTGATATCAGATAAAGTTGAAGATACAAGTCATTTAGAGGGGCATATATTTAGAGGAGGACAAATAAATGAAACAAGAGCCAGGACAGGAGCCCCAGCTTCATTGGCACGTCATGATATGGGCCTTGCTACCATGATAGGTAGGGGCGACAGGGATGCAAGTGGGCAAAAAATAGATTCATCAATTCATTCTACAATGCAAAGGTTAAGGGCATGGGACTTTAGAATACACTTAAGCAGCTCATCAGATAGAAATTTCAATATCGCTTTTAAGCTCCTTAATACACTAAAAGATAAGCTTGGACTATCAGATGCAATAGTTGAGAAAGTAGCTTACATCTATAGAAAGGCTCAAGAGAGAGGGTTTGTACGTGGAAGAAGTATACCTGCAGTACTTGCGGCTGCTATATATGTTGCATATAGGGACTTGGAAGTTCCAAAAACTATGAAAGATATTGCGGCAGCTAGTAATGTAAAAAGAAAAAATATTGCAAGAGTATACAGGCAACTAGTGCTTGATCTTGACTATAAAGTTCCAAACCCTGACCCAGTCAAGTGCCTTGCTAAGGTTGCAAACAAAAGCAATCTAACTGAAAAGACAAAACGTCATGCACTTGATATTATGGAAAAAGTTACAGAAAATGAAATATCTGCAGGTAAAGATCCAATGGGATTAGCAGCTACCGTTCTTTATATGTCATGTATCAAAACAGGTGAAAACATAACTCAAAAGGAAATCTCCAGTGCAGCAGGAGTAACAGAGGTAACATTAAGAAATAGATTTAAAGATATAAAGAACCAACTAACGGATCTAAATTAAGTAATGAACTTTAAGAAAACCTACTGTATTCCTGTCTTTTTTCCTTACCGTGATCAATATCATAAAGCAATAGAAAAAGCTAAAGCTTAACTTAGAGTAGTATATCTAGTGACATTTAAAGACCTAAAGAAAAGAGTTAGTTAGAAACAACACAGCAGCAATCCACGTTAACAGAAATACTGCATAATAAACCATTTTTGGATTTGGAATATTGAAGGGCACAAGCACGAAGACATAAGGACAAACGGAAATTGCTGTTTTAACCATAATATTGGTCTGCCAGAGAAGCATGGAATTGATAAACCACTCTATGACTACGAGGGAATGATATTTGATTCGTTGGTTACTCAGAATAGTAACAAACATCTTTGGATAAAAAAAGCAACTGGATTAGACCTATCGGAGTTTATGCTTAGATTCATGGCCTGGCTTTGTATAAAAGATGATGCGTTATCAGGGTCGCAGATGTGTATAGTGACAGGGCCAAGGATAGATTTGGCTATTGCTCTAATTGATAGAATGATAAGGCACCAAGATGATAGAAACAGCAGTTTTCTGTAATCATTAATAGGAACTTCTAGTGGTTTTTCTATTCCTACTATTTACCACGAAAAGTGTAGAGACCTTCTGTCTGATTCTTTAGTATACTATTGAACTCTCCCAATTTTGGATATGCCACATGAATATGGAAGTGGTATAGAACTAGATTTGTATTGGGTACAAATCCATCTAATCGTTGAATTACTTTTTACTTATTTGTTTTGCTAAGTATTTTGAATTATACAAATCTGGAATTCGAAGCAAACAATATCCAAATACAGGATTATTATTTATGTCTGATGATTTATTTTAATAACATACATGCCAGGATCACTCTTAGACCTTAGCAAAAATAAATACGGGATTGCAAACATATATCCAAGTTCGCAAGGGCGTAAATCAAGATGGTGGGACCAAGACAATGATTTCTTTGACCGTGGTACCCAAGGAGCTACGGATGGATACCGGTACGATATTGGAAAGAAAAGCCGTCCGCTCGACTATGATATGATGAATTATCAGTTCGCTGGATACTTTAAGATAAACACTGTTACCTATCTAGAGGATAACACATACAGAAGCGAATATCCTGAGGCAGACATAGATCCAAAAGCTAAAAACCGTTGGGCAATGAAATTTGGAGTTCATTCTGGTAGTAAAGATGAAGAGGCAGCAACATATGAAATCTGTGGTCCATACTTAGGCAACGACATCGGAGAGCAGATCGTAGGAGCTGAAGCTCCATGGAAAAGAATGTGGCGTCCCAAGGATGGAGACATACCAAAACCCGTGATAAAACTTCCTCCACTTAAGGGCAAATGGTTTGGTGTGATGGTATTTAGATGGAACGACAAGGATGATAAATCGGTTAATATTGAATGTCGGGTTGATCTAGACGGTTTAAATGGAAATGGCAATCCACAAAATAAATGGCAAAAATACGTTGAGTTCATTGACGATGGGAAAAAGCTTCAATCAAAAGGTTATTACTTTGATCCTATAACCAAAAACAGAGGCAACAAAGAAGATTGTCATGCTACATTGAGGATTAATAGTGTAGAGTATGAAGCAAAATATCTGTTTGTAAGAGAGATAGAACGTACTGACCAAACCGTAGCCAGTACGTGACAAGAAGCTAATTTTGAATATGTTGCTATTGGACTCATCATGCTTTAAGCATTTTTACTCTGAAGGTGACTGTCCACATCCTCATGAGTATGAATATGGATATCTTAGATATGACGAAATTTTAAATTGCCAAAACTAAAACCGGAGGGTGTAGCAACATAGAATCAAATGAGATTAGCTACAATGAAGATGAAGATCATCTAAAAGGAGAGCTAGAGCGAAAGGAAAATCGAGAAATATTCTCACCAACGATGAATGAATGTTTATAGAACAGGCTTTTGAATATCTAGTTTGAGTCAGTAATGGATCTATTATTAGGCTACATATTTTTCAGGTCTAATCTTGTCTGTCTTATATATTTTTCAATTATTATGCATAGAATAATGAAAACGACCTGAAAGAATTCTATAGCTACTTCTAATTCACTCACAGCTAACCCCTTTGCTGGTACTGCAACTATCCATAATATAATTAGAATCACTGTACCACCTATACCTATGTAGTACCAAATACTGCTCCATCTCTTTATCAAAGGAATAACCCAGAATAGTTGAGCTAAGCCTGAGATAATAAAGAATATTGTAACGTTTGTAGGCATTTTACTAAAAAACATTGGAACAATTGCGAGATGCAATACTCCGGCTATAAACGTCGATGCAGCGGCAGCTCCATAAAACAAAATTTGATTGTTCAAGAGAATCATTTTGAATTATTCTGTATAATATAGATGATTCGCGTTAAGAATGATGTTTACGTTCAATTTTTTAGATTCTATTAACTCAACGTCTTACCCAGCCAGCATTTTGAATTATACATAATCATAATTCCCAATTCAAGATCTTGCCTTATTTACGTTTAGTTTATAGTGAAGCTTTCTTAGATCCATAAACCTTTTTCAAACTTTTCTTTCAACTATGTTGTTATGGCTGTTTATCTCATGCTAGGATATCAGGGTCTATGGTAATAAAACATGACTACTACTTGCAAATGTAAAAATCGGCATCAGTCATATACAAGAAAGGCTGTTCTAACTATTTTAGATAAGGGTTTATAATCTTAAAAAGCTAATTAGGAGATGTCTTATGTTAGCCATTTCGTTACTAATATCTACACTAATAGCTGCTTCTATGATCATTATAGCACTAGAAGCAGATCAACAGCGTTCATACGCGCAAGTTAATCAAAACTTGTCGAAATCAGTACTGAAAGAATTTCCTGTTACACTAGGTTCACATCCACATGATGTTGCACCTGCCACAAATGGAGAAATTGTTTGGTATACTGCTCAGGCATCAGGCAAACTAGGAAGACTAGATCCAAGTACTGGTGAGACACATGAAATAAAACTTGGTCAGGGCTCAGCTCCCCACGGTGTAATTATAGGCCCAGATGGTGCTCCTTGGGTTACAGATGGTGGGTTAAATGCCATAGTACGTGTCGATCCTAAGACCGAAAGAGTGCAGGTTTTTCAGCTACCCCAAAATAGCAGTTACGGTAACCTAAACACAGCCACATTCGATCATCATGGTGTGCTATGGTTTACTGGCCAGAGTGGCATTTACGGTAGTATTGACTCATCTTCGGGGAAGATACAAGTATTCAAAGCTCCTCGTGGGTCTGGACCTTATGGCATTACAACAACCCCTAATGGTGATGTTTATTATGCTTCGTTAGCTGGAAGCTATATTGGCCATATCAATGTAACAACAGGAGCTGTGACCGTAGTAGATCCGCCAACACCAGACCAAGGAGCAAGACGCATATGGTCCGAATCACATGGACGACTATGGATAAGTGAGTGGAATGTGGGAAAGCTAGCTTTGTACGATCCTGCTACAGACAAGTGGCAAGAGTGGCGTCTCCCAGGTTCTAACCCTATGCCATATGCTGTGTATGTAGATAATCACGATATGGTGTGGTTGAGTGATTTTGGTGCTAATGCACTTATGAAATTCGATCCTATCAAGCAAAACTTCAAAGTATTTCCGTTATCTACTGCTAATGCTAATGTACGCCAAATTCTCGGTCGACCTGATGAGATATGGGGAGCAGAGTCCGGACTTGATAGACTTGTTGTAATTAGAACGGGAAACTAGTAGAGAAGGAGAAGATACTTCCCACCTAAATAGATTATGTAGCATCTTTTTTACAAGTTTATAAGCATCCTCTTTTTTGGGAGTTATTCGACATATCCAACATATTACTGCTCCAGATCTCACAATTTGGGGACCCATTGAAACCGCCTATTTTCCTTATTTTATCCTATTATTACTAAATGCTGTATCCATACTTGAACCCCTTCTAACGTTTGTGTTTCAACCGCTAGACTATCCTTTGTTAGCATGTCAATTTATTGCCATTGAAACCGTTTTTTCTCAGTATACACTCTGCTCATCCTTTGTTACTTCTGATGCTATCTGTTATTCTCTATACTCTGTTCTAATATAACCTGCAAAGTGGCTATAGCTTTAAACATTACTTCAAGCTTAAATCGAACACCCAGAAATTGGCATTGGGAATGCCTATTTGCTATAAATTGCCAATTTTGCTTTATTTCACTTTAAGATACTTTTCAATAGCCCTTCTAATGTATTTGCTACGGGGGATATCGCCACGATTATTGTCAATTTTCTGTAACAATGATATAGGTAAGGTAATTCCCAATTTTTCTGTTCTATCCGGATTTTTTCTTATAGTACTAACCATACTAGTAGATTATATATAACAATTCTACACTATAAGCGTTTTCCTCATTCGGTCATTTAAATATGTAACTTCAAGATGACTTGCATGGCAATAGTTATTTGATCTATAATCATTATAGGATGCCTAATAAGTATAACTTTGATATAGGCAACGTTTTCCTTTCAAAACAAGAAATGTTGTCCAATCTAATATCTTATAGAATTAGGAAATCCACAGTCTGATCTTTATCAGCATGGCTTGTTAGAGATTTTATGTTTGTTGAGTCGATTTAAGCTATTGCCATTCGCAGGCTAAAATATCCGGTAAAGTACTGAATTGAGAGCCCCCAGTAGTTTCAATTCCATGAGTGTACAAACAGATTAGGTGCAACAATCTACCAAGGCTGAATAGAGTTATATTATTAACCGAACTTGATGAAATTAACAAAGATTGTTATTATGTACTTTGGCACTAGATCTGCCTATGTATTATATGCATTTAACTGACACCTGATGGTCCTCTATGTTCCTTATGCTCTAATTTTTTATGTTCCTCTTTATCTTGTTGTGTGGTAAATGTCATACCGCATACTTCACACCTTACATCTTTTGTTGTTGTGCTCATAAAGACTTCTTAGTACTCCCTGATATATAAAATACAGTAGCTATAGAGAAAAAGCAGAAAAATATCAACTAAAAACTCGACTCGTACTAACAGTACTAATACTAACCTAATCCAAACTAGTGACGCTTATGACAACTTTATCAATAGTATCAAAAACCACTATTCACGTAACGAATATTATGGAAAGTAGCAGAATTTTAATCAATACTTTATTGACAGTAACAATAGAGAGATGAACTATCCTTATTAACCAATTTCCTACAATTATGTTAGGGAGTCATGAAAAATGATTCCAAGTACATGTCGTTGTCCATCACGTACTTCACTTACACCGTGTCTCATTTGTGCCCGGAAATATCCTTTACTACCTTTGATAGGTCTGAAATTTGTGGTTATAATCAGCATATCTCCTTTATGTGGTTTTAGGACAATTGCTTTTGATTGTGCTCTTGGAATTTGCTCTGTTAATACAAACTCCCCCCCAGTATAGTCAACTTCAGGCTCATTTAGAAAGAAAACCAACTGAAAAGGAAAAAAGATTTCACCATATAGATCCTGATGTAATGTATTATACCCTCTCATTCCATATTTTAGAATAAGAACCGTAGGCTCTATTTGACTATTGTCATGGCAAAGTCTTTGAAGATCGTCAAACGTATCTGGAAAAATGTCTTTCTATGTTTAACATTTTCATCCATGCATTTGCAATAGGTGCAAGTTTTGGATAAATTGCTGTTCTAATGTTCTGAATTAGATCGGGTAATGGATATTTGAAGTACTTGTATTCACCTAATCCAAAACGATGTCTTTCCATTGTGATGGTCTTGCGATATAGATCGGAGCTGTTATATTTGCTAGTTAGTTCATCGCAGGCCTGACCAAGTAAGAACCTTGACACCAAAGCGTATCCTTTTTTATTCATTTCTCCTGTTACCGTTTGCCAGTCAACATATGCAATCTTCTCATGTATATTATCGATCATTGCCAGTTCAGTTAATTCTTCTTCTTTATCTTATCAGAGCAGCAGTAATCTCTTATTGTTTTAGAGGATATACAATTTTTAAAATTGCTCATAAGGATTTAATTATTCACAACTACTCATAGGCGTCTATCCTTCTAACTTGTATGCTACAAGTTTGTTCTCTTGCATAAGAGGTATTATAATCGTACTTTGGCCTGATATAGATCCTAGGTCAGCAGCCCCTTGCGTGTGCAAGTCTATTAACGTTTGATAACTTGTTCCATCTGCGTTAACAGCATATAACTTTCCTGCAGGGTTATCAGTAACATAGTAATGTCTGTTTCTAGCATCGGATACTATTCCATCAAGACCACCAAAAGGAGATGCAGTTCCTTGTTCTCCTAAACTACTTATTGTCTTATTTTTCATATCTATAACCTCAATGCCTCCGCCTGGTTTACTTAAAGGTCCCAAAGAAACAACAATTAATTTATTTTTGTTATTGTCTATATGCAAACCATTTGGGCCATTTAATTGTGGGCTTTGTAACCACACTTGTAAAGATGATGTATTACTATTGTCAAGATTAGCATCTAGCCTGTAGAGAGTATTAGTACCAGTATCTGATACATAGATATTTCCTTGATTATCTGCTACAACATCATTAAGAAAAGAGCTTCCTGGCGCATTGAAGCGCTTGATTATTTTTCCACTTGCAATATCTATTTCAACAAGATCTGTGATGTCTGAAACGTATAACTTACTACCATCATTTGAAATAGCTGTACCTTTTGGTGCATTAAGTCCTGTTACCCAATTTAATTCAATTATACTACCATTAGAAGGTGAAACCTTAGAAATGAATCCATTTTGATCTTTTTGATCAGGTTTTCCATTTACATTTGAAACAAACAAGACATTTTGCTTAGGCGCAAAAGCTACTGATTCTGGGTTCTTCAAATTTGCAGATGTTTCCCATAATTTGTTGACCTTTGTCTGCCCTATTTCTTGTTGCTGCTCTTGTGCTTGTGCTTGATTATTATTGTTGCTAGTTAAATTAATGCTGATACCGCTAAATAACACTATTCCTAGTATTGCTACGATAAGCAAAAAGATCATAACTAATGGCTTCTGTGAAAGCCATCTATTATATGAAATCAATGTCCGAACATTACTAGCCACAATTAATAAACTTACCCGTAAAAAGTCAGGGATATAGAATAATAAACTAGCTAATTTCTATTGTTTTGACTTTTCAGCAATATGAGATTTCATATGATGAAGTTGTATTCTATTGTGACCACAAAAGATAATGAGGGACTTGCCAAAAGAGATAAAGAATATGTTTCAGGTCTATAAAACAAAACGAAGATTGAAAAGAATCATACAAGGAAGGCAGGTCCAGAATACTCAACAAAGTGAAAGAGAAAAGAGATATTTTTACATAACCTTTCTTTTATGTGCTAGTTAGGTACTGTTGATTGTGTGATTTAGAAGGTTGTTTGGTGTTATGGGTAAGTTCATAGCGATAGTATCTCTAAGTTTAGTGACAACTACATACTACAATGTTTAATTGGATTCACATAGCACGCCTATCACTTCTTACTACTAAACATACTGCAGAAGCAAAGCAGTATATTAAGTACTAATAAACTAAATATATACTTAATAAAATAAATATTATTTCTCTATGTGACTTATGGTTTTTATTGGTATCATCACTTGATGATAACTGAATATGGCACATCCAAGGGAGATAAAGTATAAGATGAAATATGCGCCAATTATTTTTGATTTCAAAGCAAAGAAAGTAGTATATGGAGAAGAAATGACTGCAGAAATAATAGCAAGCGAGTTCTGACGGCGCACTGTATCTATGAAGACATTTTAATATAATGACATAAATGTATCAACTGTAAATCAACAGCTATTTTCATGTTAAGCTTTATGCCTATTACTCAAAATATCTTATTCAGTGCCATTATTGATACTTTTGTTATCCTGTAAACCTGTACGTATGGTCATGATAGACTTGATGCAACATTTCCTAGGCATAATGGCATGGCTTGGTAGTAGTCTGTGCTACAATACATCCAAAATAAAAAGTCTATAACCCCCAAGTGAAATATAACTTTGGAGGGTTGACATGCAAAGGGTAATAAGCATGAATGTCTATAGTATATGTATCTGTATGCGAACAGGATACGAAGTAGGTTTAGGCCTACGAAACATCCTTATTAGCACACAGAAAACCTCGTAGGTTAGGTGAGAGGAACTTTGCTTTTGAATAAAGAGTAAGGAAACCTTGCCAAGCCTACAGGGATATTATTATAGCATTTTGATATTGAGTCATATATTGTAGTTGTATGTGATGTGGACATTGTGTTAGACAATAGAGACAATCAAGCAGAAGAAGAGGAAATGATTCTTTTGTTTAGCATAGCTGGACCAGAAGTCAGGCCGATCTACCGAAGGTCATTTTAAACATATAACTAATATCTTATTATGCTGCATTTCTTTTGTCTCAGATATGCCGTTCTAATTCATGTTCATTCTTTTGTTCCTCGGTATTAAACTCTGAATCACAATATCTGCATTTATTGTATGGAATAAGTCTAATGGAAATTGTCTTATTATTATTATTATTTTCTTTGCCCAGTTTGTTATTTACCTTATTATTAGTTGGAGCAATCTTTCGCAAAGATATGGTACGAATCTTCTGTTTATACTGTTCAATCAAATGCCTTAGAGTATATTCCCACCCATGTTTTAGAGGTTCAAAATAGTCGGTTTCTGCCACTACTCTAACATAATCTTCATTAGGATATGTTACTGCAAGAAAAATATTGCTGTCATCATTAAATGTTGTCAATAGATCTGAGACTGGTGTTAATTTTATAGCAAATTCATTTTGATATTTGTTAGTCCATAGTTGTATTTTTCTATGTGTTATGTTTTGCTTGCTTGCTATTGAATTTAATAATAATCCTTCTGCTTTTTTCTCAGATTTTTTATCAAATACCTTAGAATTATTTTGAAGAGTGTTCGATTGTTGTCTTCTATTCAGTAATATATATCCATTGTCCGTAGTAATATAGATGTCACGTGCTTCGATGTAATATAATAACTCTCTGTCTACCATCTCTATAGTAATTCTTCTTAGCTGATCGTGAGATAGGCGTGTTTCTTGCATTATTTTGTCCTTTGTGCATCCATTCTTACATCTGTCTAATATGTTAGCCATAATCTGAATAGGTGGGTCATCTGTTGCC
>JBKPMB010000275.1:0-9490 GCA_046731995.1 Thermoproteota archaeon
GTTAGAAGTTGATTGTAGCCTTTCATTATATTACGTACTTTTATATTAATGCAACCTGATTCCTTAAAAATATAATGAAAGGATATGCAATCCTTTTTAGTGGCACGATGATGATTGTGATCACGGCTATACCATCTATAACTCCATGGCAATTATTCCAATCAATATGTCCATATTTAGGCATGCAATCTCCACAATGTCCAACCCTTCCATATCAACAACAACAACAACAACCATATCAACAACAACAACAACAACCATATCAACAACAACAACCATATCAACAACCACCACAGCAGCAACTATGTCCTAATGGTTCAGCTCCAGATATCAATGGCAACTGTCAGATTATTCAGCAGCAACAACAACCACAACAACCGCTAACATCTGCACCAATTACAGCAGGACCGCCATCACCATCTACATCTTCACCACAAGTACCATCATCTCCTAATGGTACAGCATCACAACCCTGACCACAATAACATAATAACAGCCAAATAGCTATTCAAGTGCATAGACTATAGTTACATGTTACATAAGAAAGCTTTATGCGTTTTGAGACCTTTGTGCTTTATACCAATTATGTTTACCATCTACACTTGTAAGGATCTGATTTTGCAATATATCTCTCAGATACATCTCTAGCATCAGCTTGCTGTCCTCAATAGATTTGGATAGCAGATAAAAATTAGTATATATGCTATACTAGAAGAGATTTTCTTGTAGCAAATTTAGTTTCTACGTATCATCGTATAGCAAAATAACCCTTATTTTGGGTAGCAGTAGTATTTAATCCGAAGCCTATGGCTGTAGGCAACTAAGAACCTTCACTACTGCTACCCAAAACTATAAAACTTCAATGCCAACCTATAAGTATCAAATATGTCATTATATGATGTTGATTCTTTATCCATGTTCTAACATTATCTAGAACTGTTCTTAGTACTGTTATCATCTTGTAAAATCTAATGCTTTTGTAAAACACTTGATAAATAAGATAATTATTATATAAAAAATGGTATACTATCATTACAGTAAGCGGGGTTAGTGTTTATTATCATCTTCAAAGAAATTTTATGGGATATAGTTGACTTTAAGAGGCAAAATTAACTCTGTTATGCATCATCCATCAATATTAAAGGATGTTATACAATGTAAGAGTCTTGAAAATATAAGAAATAAGGTAAGAAGCCTAGATGAGGTAAGGGATTGCAAAGGGTTAGGTAAAGATATTCCTAAATTCATATCGCGCTTGAAAGAGACATCACCATATCATATAAATCCCAATGACAAACCAAAGTTAAACAGACTGTGTTATGTAGAAGATTGGGAAAACGATGAAATAAAGGAGACAATTTCTTCATTACGACAGCATTTTCCTGAGGTTATCGCGAGAAGAGATTGGGAATGGGCACTTGCGGTAATAGCTATGAGAAGATTTGGTAAATTGAATACTAATAGCAAAGCGATAGGTATTGCTTCGGCAAACGAGATACTTATTTTTTATTTAGCAAATAATGTAAAGCATGTTTATGCAACTGATCTGTATGATACTGATAAGTTTAACTATACTCCATCTGATTTTCCTGAAAACCCAAAAAAGTATGCACCTTTTCTATACAAGGAAGACGCTTTGACTGTACTGAGGATGGATGCTACAAAGCTAGAGTTCCCATCCGATACATTTGATATAGCATTCTCTATTTCGTCTATAGAGCATTTTGGTGGCAAAAATCATGCAGGAGCTTTAAGAAGTTTAAAGGAGGTGGAAAGAGTATTAAAAACAGGAGGAATTGCAGCAATTACAACTGAATATATAGTAAACGACAAGAAACATCCAGAGTTCTTTAATAGAAGAACAATATACAGTGATTTAATTAATAAGCTAGATAAATTGCAGCTGATAGAGCCTCTTGATTTAAGAATGACAACAAAAACTTTGGATACAGCTATAGGGCTACATGATACAGCAGACAACACTCATCCACATATACTTGTTAGGTATGGAGACTTGTTAGTTACTTCTATCATGCTTGTTTTTCAAAAACAATAAGTGACAACAGATCATTTAGATTTTGCATCTATGTATGGTTAATTCATATTTTTTGTAGTTTACAGATTTACTAATAGGTGTTAGCAAAAATAAACCCCATTTTGATCTCCATATATATAAACTTCATTGTATTTTACTAGAGGCTGACAAATCCGACAATATATGATGATATAATCTAACAAACACTCTAAAAATCTATCAAAAAGGGAATAACAATTATCGCACTTGTAACAGCAGGCATTTTTACGATGAAGTTAATTTACTTATTATTACCATCGTCGTCATTATTATAAGTTCTTTTTTGTATTTTAGCTAATTTTCCAGAAAATTTGTAGCCAAATCCCATGGCTAGAAAGAGAGTCACCAAGCTGGCCATCAACGTTAACACTAGATTCATTTTGAGAATATAATATGTTACAATACTTACAACTATAGCTGGCACAGAAATTACAAGTGCCAAAACAGTCGCTGCTATAAATATTGTAATCGTATTAGATCTTGCTGGTTTTGGATGAGGTGCATTACCAGCACCACTCTGATCAGTCACCTGATTCTCAGAATTTGAATTACTACGAACATATATTATAATGCTATTATTTACTGTTTATTGCTGTTATCTTATTTGGTGTTTCTATCTGGTGCTTGTAATAGTTTATCAGCCGCGCATGTCTTATGCGTTCGCCTGTTGTTTTGGCTTTCTCCATTCTATTCATATGGGATCTCAGTTGACTCAAGTCACACATACATATGCCAGTAATGGGCCTATACTTAGTACTAGAGATTTTATGTTTTTTGTAATCGACATAGAATAACGGCAGTTTTGTTATGGCAACTGTTGCTACAATACCACTAATAATCCAATACAGGATCGGATTTGAACTGATAGAGACATATGATAGACTACCTTGTGACGTGTACTGAATGAATAGCATAGGAAAGAATATGGAAATCATTATACCAACTGGAGTAGCGACCATAGATATGCCTGACCATTTATCATAAGGCTTAACCTCACTCTCAAATTGATCTAATAAGGCTTCGAGTTTTTTATTTAATTTATTATCATTTTCTATCAGACATTCCATCGTTGCTATATTGTTGCACTCATTATTAAGATTACCTAATTAATTTATATCATTTTTTTAATTATTCAGTATAATTATTGTTATTTTTATAAATAAGTGCTGGCCTTAGTATCGTAATTATGTATTAATATGTAGTTACAGAATAAAGATTTATTAATTTTTAATATTTAAGATGTTATATCTGAAAATTTTTATTCTATTTCTTCTATGATATGATTTTCTTGAATTATGATAATACATATGATTACATTTTACTGTGTTAATATTTATATTTATTAGGTTTTAAATAAAACCGCAACTTCTATGAACAATATTATCCCAAATCAAACAAAGATCCGTTTTGTTAGGCAGAGAAATAATTCTATCACACCAGATATAATAATGAAGTCATTTTGGGTTAGTACATGTCTCGCGTTGATCCTCACAATACCGCCGCTAGCTATTTTCATAGCAATTTTTCATAGTAGTGATAATTTACTATTGGGTGCCATAACTGGCTTTAGCATTCACTTTGTACTTTTTTCACTATCTGGAAGGATCTCTTCATTTATAACATCGTTGTTCGATGATTGAAATCTCACTTCTCCTTCTTCCTTTTGTTCTTCTTCTTCTTGTTGTTGTCGTTGATGTTCTCAATTACTATCCAAAGTATACTTAGTTCTTTTTTTCTTTGTTTTGTCTTTTTTTCTCGTATTGCTTCTAAATATTAAAATTATTGATGTCTCTTTAAAGAGGTGAAGTGTATATTATGCTTGGAGTGTCACATAGTTAGATATGAGCAAGATTAGTATGCCTAGCAAAATTTTTGGTACCGTGCTTTCTCATGGTCTGAAGGGTAGAATGCTTACGAAGGGCGAACTCCAAACACTTGCAGAAGCACGCGATATGGAAGAGTTAGTTACTAGGATAAAGAACACCGTCTACCTTGATGCGTTTGCAAAACTTTCAAAACCATATACAGCTGAAAAAATAGAGGGAGCATTAAGAGAATACATAGTGAATGCACATGTAAAAATGGTTCATATCACAGGTGGCTCAGGAATACTAAATGCATATTTTACAAAATATATTACTTGGAATCTAAAGATAGTATTAAAAGGTAAAGCATTGGGAAAATCGTATGAAGAATTGCTCTCAAAGGTAAATCTTAGAGCTGAAGAACTAGTTGGGAGACGAGATATAATTGTAAAATCGCTCGTAGCGAAAAATCTAGAAGAGGCAGTCGGTGCTATTTCTGGTAGCGAATTTGGCGAAGATGCAACAAAAGCAGCAACAATTTACAAGGAAAAAGGCGATCTAAGAATATTTGATGTCTACCTCGATCATGTATTTTATCATGAATTAGGCAGGGCCATGACTGCCGAATCTCAATCCCCAGATGTCAAGAAAGTTGTATCAACTGACATCGATTCATACAATGTCCTTGCAATCCTTAGAGGCAAGTTCTGGAATCTCAGCACAAGCGACATTAATGACTTGATAGTAACTACTACATCAAAAGTTACAAGGGATATATTGCAAAAAATGATTAATGCAGAGAAAATCTCTGATGCAATTGGAGAATTATCTAATACTGTATATGATGGAATAATACCTCAGGGAGCTTCTAATGATATAGATGCCATAATGCAGTTAGAGTCTGGTTTTGAAGCTATAGGATTAAAGAGGGTTATAGGTTCATTTAGGACTATGTTCAGTGTAGGAATTATGCTTGCTGCTTTAAAGCTGATGATATTAGAGGTTAGAAACTTGTCTGCCATAGCCTCCGGCATAGAGCAAAAAGTCCCTACGGAAACTATAGTCTCTAGGCTCATTAGACCGGAGTAATTTATTTATTTATTAATTTTTTCTTTCTTTACAATAACAAAATTACTCACCTTAACATCATTTTGCTTCTTGGTAGTCTTGCTTATTTTCGTCTTCTGCTACTACTATTATATTATATAGTACTCTACACCACTATTATTCTTCGTAAGCTCCTTTGTAGACATTTAATTCTTTTAGAATATTTATTACGATTGGAATTTCTAAATCAAGTTGCATTGCAATGAATTCTTCCCCTATACCAGATAAATAAAGATTCATCACAATTTCCTTTTTTTCTCGAGAAACATTCTGTGCTCCAAGCATGCCATTAGTTAGTTAGTTTTTTGATAATTTAAGAATTTGTGTTGCTGCAGTCATTCTATGATGAGATTTTACTTTTTATTTTTTTCACTTTGGGTTCAGGCATACTTTTACCTTGAATCTGCTTATTATTATTATCTTTCCAAATAAGGTTAGAATAGAGCATTTTTGGTACAAGCTTTTTGAATTCTGTGCCTTCTCCAACATACCATTTTGGAAACCATTCATATAGATGCAATCTAATGGTCTGAATATACACTATCAAACCTTCGATAAGCATTATTCCAATATTACCTCCAATTAATACTGCATAACCTCCTCCGTGAAGGAATGATTGATTTACAGTCACAAGCAATGCAGCATGTACCAAAAGCATAATTCCAATTCTAGTATAACTAATTATATTAGAAAGAACTTCTACAATTCTCACAAGGATAACTTCTATAACAATTCCCATAAACCCTCCACCTTCTTCACCATGACCATGCTTAGCAGCTAATTTTTGCTCCCTCATTCCACCATAGATCATTATGCCTATAGTAGCAAAAATTACTGGTGGCATTGCTTTTGCTACTAAATCAACCGTAACCCAGTCACCGAATATGAATGTGAGCCAAGGAACCGGTTCATTATGAATCTGTCCAGTAACTCCAAACATACCTATTATATCATAACCTGATCCTATTGCAGCAAGTATCAGTGCAACTACAGCAAGAAATTGTATGATAGTAGGAATATCATGAGTTAGTACAAACAATTTGTTACCATCCTTGATATTCTTGTATAATCTGAGAAAGAAAGCTAGTAATAGATGCACAATACCTATTGCTACTGAGACTTTGAGTATTTTTATTACTTGATCGAAACTAAGTTCAGACACATTCAAAACTCCTATAATTTGAGATTTTTGAGCTATAGCAGATAAAACAGGTAATTCTAGTATATGGAACCCAAAGAACTCTCCGGTTCCCAACCCTGCCAAGGCAGCAGCTGCGCCGCTTGCTGCTAACAAGGTACCCCATGTTCTCAAAGTGCCATTTCCTCTTTGTCTTATAAGCATACCCAGTCCAAACAGCAATAGCCCATGACCTAGATCAGCAAACATTAGGCCGTAAAAGAGAGGCCAGACAAATGCTATGATAGGTGTAGGATCGATTTCATCATGCCTTGGTATGCCCTGAGTCTCAGTTATGACTTCAAATGTACGAGTATATGATTTGTTTGTGAGAAGAGTAGGCAACACTTGGCTAGTTTCATTATGTTCATCAACATGTGCATCCTCAATCAGCGAAATATAATCATGAGTTAGATCCTTGAATCTTTTTTCCATTTGTATGGGTATATATCCTTGGATTATTGCAAAATTTTTTGTCCCACCTGGCTTTCGAGTAACTTCTAGGACATCCTTGGCTACTTTCGCAGCTTCATGTAGAGAGAGAATTTTAGTTAATGTTGTGGATGATTTTATTATCTTATCTATATTTTTGGTATTCTCTGTAGCTTTTACTTGAAGCTCTTTAACCTTTGACTTTGCTTGAGTATAAGCTGTACTTGGATTCTGCGGCATATCTGTTGGAATTTGGAGTGGATGAACACCAAAACTTCTCAAAACCTTTATTACTCTTTCTGAATCCTCAGATGGGCTGAATACAACTAGTGAAGATTTTTCCTCATCAAGTTTATTGATATACAGTGGAAGATCACTAAGACTATTTTTAATCTCCTCTGCATCTTTTGAATCGATAATAAAAATATCTGAATAGAATCTCTTGAGCTGTCTGAAAGACGATAAATCTAGATTGATGGTTGCCGCCATCTTAAGAGCAGCCTCTATAGCACTATACTCTTCGATTAACTTGGAAAGCTTGTTTCGTTCTAACAAAATTTTTTTTGGTTCATATAACAAGACTTTGCTCTTGTCTTCCAAATCTGTTATAAAATTTTGAATATCGTCAATAGCATAGTCTGTCTTCCCCTTTGGAGCACCTTTGAACATTGTAACCATAACACCTGTCTCCAGTGGGATTCCCAACGCCCTGACGGCCTCATCAGTATCTTGAAATAGTTTTTGAGCTCGAAGAAGAAGATCGTCAAGATAGGGGTTAGGGTGCTCAGAAGTAGAAGCACTTGGAAGAAGATGAAACCACTCTAGTTCTGCTAACCTACTTATTGCCGCCTGGGTCTCCATTCTAGGCAGGACTATTGTAGCTTTCATAAGTTTGGCCTGTCCCATCTTTCTTCAGTCCGTCTTAAGTGTGAATTTCAATGTCTTTAAAATCTTTCCATTTCTAAATCAAGCAAAACAAATAAAATGAGATTAAAATATTGGCTTTTATATTGTGATATGAAAGGTATGCAAATATCCAGAATACAAAATAGACTTGTCTAAATTTCTATGTTACTTTGGTTCTTTTCTTATATTGATATATATATCAAGATTAGTCTTCCTATTTCTGGCCCAGAATGATGAACATCATGACTATACCATAGATCGCAATAGATTCTACCATACCTACGAAAATAAATACTCTAGACTGCATTTTAGGATTATCACTAATTGCAGCTAGACCAGCGGCGCCTACAAAGCCAAGTCCTATGCCTGCACCAGCGCCTGCTAGACCAAAGGCCAAGCCTGCACCTATAAGTTTGGACGACGACCCCGTATCTGAGCTAGAAGAGGGAGTTTGTGCATAAGCTGCTGATCCCATTGTTATCAGACATATAGATGTAAATGTTGTTAGAAGAACAGCCAAAGTTAAGATCATGCCCCGTGCTCCCCTTTTCATATTAAATGGTTCGTGCATAAACGCCATATTTAATTATAACTAAAATACAAGTGGCTAGTAACTTAATCACTTCCTAATACTAGAGGTGTAATAGACTGAATTATGACGACATAATTGAACTCATATCTAAATACATGCGATACTAACAATTCAGCCAGTTCCAAACATTCTGTATTTACAATTCTGTTTTCTGCATCGAAAAAGTATCATCCTAATCAAAACATTCCGTTTTATCTTTTATTATTAATATTATATTATCTGTTGTTCGAACTTTTAAGCAGATTCTTAAAGCCAGTCTACTCAAGATAATATTTATAAACACGAGCACGTTTCCTCACGTCGAAATCAAATGGGGTTCATTATATGGTAGAAATAGGCAACAATTTATCTTCTTCCTCCCCATCTTCAGAGCAACAATGGCAAGATTTTATTACCAACGCGACGATGTTTGCACGACAAACTTCTGAACATGTATTGCAAGGCGTAAACCCTGGAGGACTATATCAAGCTATATGGTGCAGGGATGCGTCATATATCCTTGGCGATTGATTCTTATCTGGCAATTCTCAGGGAGTCTTACAGCAAACCTACCAAATATGGAACCACCAAATATCACCAAACACAGGGAGGTTAGTTTATGGAAGAGGATCTCCAGAATTAAAATTTAGTGCTAAAGCAGGAGGAGTAGATATCCAAAAGAAGTTTGAAGGAGCACTTCCCACCACAATATATCAAATTGGCTTCTCAGAGGTTTATGGAAAGAATCCAGATATAGATTCTACAGCCTTGATGATAGGCATAAGCTCATATATTTTGGCAAGAGTTTATGAAAAAAAAGGAGGAGGTGGAAGAGAAGGAGGAGTAGGAGGTGATTCGGCATCCAGTGTGGCCTCCGAACATTCTTCTGATTATGTCACATCTTTACTTTCAAAAGTTGGAATAACAGATCCATCATATGTAACTGAATTTGTGGTTCCACGTATGCTGAAAGCTGTAGAATATCTGCAAAGCCGAGACATCGATAATGATAGTTTGTTAGAGCAAGGTCATAATGAAGACTGGATGGATACAGCGCTTCGAGCTGGAAAGATAGTTTACAGCCAAGTATGTTGGATATTTGGCTTAATTCATCTTTCTGTTTTGCTATCAAAACTCGGAAGAGGTAAAGACGCCACCAAAATAACTCGCCTAGCAGATAAGGCAATAGATGCAGTGAATCAAAAATTATGGTCTGAAGAGGACGGTACCTATATGGATATTCAAACAATAGGAAGTGATAATAATTCTGATGAGAGCAGTGGTGACAAAACATACAGACTCTTGACTCAGGATGTAACATATTACCTGACTGCAGCCACAGCGAATACTGTTAATGATAGTTTTGAAGATATAACACTATTTCCTCTATACATTGACAGACTAAAACAAATGCTACA
>JBKPMB010000276.1:0-18420 GCA_046731995.1 Thermoproteota archaeon
AAGCAAAAAGAAATAGCAACCAACCAAATGATGTTCCTACATTACTCAATAGAAGAATTTTCTTCCTTCCATATATATCAGACCATTTTCCTAATATAGGAGATCCTATAAGCTGAAAAGCAGGATAAGTAGCTGCGAGTACGCCATAAACTATAGCATTGCCTCCAAACTTCATAACTACAAAAACCAGGAAAGGTAAAACGATACTAAAACCAAGAGTACCTACAAAATTAACCAATAATATAGGAAAAAGTGAAGCCTGTTTTACCAGACTAGCCATTATGAAAGTATCTACAGAGTTTCATTTAAAAATTGAGGATACAATCCGCCTTTAATTATCGATGTTGTAAAAAATATCTCATAATAGCGACTTATTTATCATGATAGTTGTTGTACAATGCAGGGCAATGTACTCATCATACTATTGTAACAAATATACAGCTAAGATCTGAGCACTTTATAGAAAAATGTATGACTAAGTCCTGCTTACTTATTTTCAATGGTTGAAAGAGATAGGCAGCAGGACAAACAAGAAAATATTTCAGCATTGGGATTGAGTCCTTTCAAATCTACCATGTATAGGACGTTATGGATTGCAGCCCTCTTTTCATATGTTGGTGCGGCTATGTATGACGTAGGGGCATCATGGCTAATGACTTCACTTGCTCCCAATCCCTTATTTGTTTCTCTCGTTACAACTGCCACTACTCTACCAATTTTTCTATTTGCATTACCATCCGGGATATTATCCGATATTTTTGATCGGCGCGGTATACTCCTTATCACGTGTGCATATATGTTTACAATATCTACTCTGCTAGGAATCCTTACTCTTGTTGGTCTAACTACCCCAACAATACTTTTGATATTTACTTTTGCACTAGGAGCAGGTACGACTATGATTAGGACTCCAATTATCCCCACTATGAGTGGACTGGTACCAAGATCAGAATTACCTGCCGCTCTAACTCTTAGTGCTCTTGCTAGTAACATAGGCCGTGTAGTTGGCCCAACGATTGGTGGTATTATTGTAGCTGCAATTGCACCTTGGGTTGTGTTTTTTCTTAATTCAGCTTCCTTTATTGGCATGATCATAGTCCTAAGTAGGTTGCCAAAAAAGCCAAATGTTCAACAACAACATAATCAATATCAGCAGCAGCACCAACAACAACAACAAAGCTCTCTACCCCCAGAGAATATAATCAGAGCTATTCGAGTTCAGATGCGGTATATACGCTATTCTCAAGCTGCACATGTATTAATTGTACGTGCAGGTTTGTTTACATTATGTAGTAGTGCATTATTATCTCTCTTACCACTCTTAGCTAAACGCCAATTAGGACTTGATTCCACCGGATTTGGACTGCTATTAGGATCTTTTGGTATGGGTGCAATAGTCTGTGGAATTGTAATTTTGCCAAGGTTGCGGCCTAAAGCTTCAGTAGAATCTCTTATTACAGGTTCTATAGCGTTACTTGCAATTGTAACCTTTACAATGGGATATGTACGAAATTTTGGAATTCTTTGCATGGTCATGGCGCTAGGAGGAGCAGCTTACATCACGATATTATCAAGATTTTACACAATTGGAGTGAAATCTGCACCAAAATGGATTGGAGCTAGAGTATTAGCAATATACCTGCTTATACTAAATGGCGGCTTGGTAGTTGGTAGTGTAATATGGGGTACAGTAGCTAACGTATTCGGTATCCCATTCACACTTTTAGTAGCCTCATTAGCCTTAGGTGCGACCATTATTGCTAAGAAACGTTATAGCAGTAATTTGTTAGATGACCTTGATTTTACACCGGCAAGTGATCATTGGTCACTTCCTCCTCAGTCATCGGTTGATCCTTCACAAAATGAAAATCAAGCTCTAATAACAATCGAATACAACAAGATTGATCCCAAATTATCCGATGAGTTTGAGAAAAGTGTGCATGAATTAGGACGTCTTCTTAGAAGTGAAGGAATGGCATACTGGGAATTATTCCAAGACTCCGCAGATAGTGGTCACTACATCGAAATCAGGATTGCTGATACCTGGACTGATCATATCCGTCATCATGAATATGTTACCAAGAATGTTCAACTTATGGAAGATAGAATCCGTGCACTTATCAAGGATTGTCCTCAACCAATAATATCACACTATATAGGAAAATCTCCTCTCAAATAACTTTTTAAGTAGAAAGGCCGTGCTGATGGATTTTCAGTTGGTAAGTAATAATCAATAATACATACACTATAACCAAGAAGGGTACATGGAACCTATTGTGCAGACAGCACTCTGACGTTCCCAAATAGATAATTTCTTTCTTATTATGATATTATTGACCGACCATCATCAGTGTCAATGACTAAAAGGTAGATAATTTCAATAAATATTCAACGAAAAGGCGCACTAAAATCAGCGTATGCCAGATCTCACCTTTTCTTACCACCTATCTTCTTGCAAAGTCTCTGAAAACGTGCATCATCTTTGGATATTCTTTTTCGGATGGAAAGATGGAAAGATTCAAGAGATGATTTACGAGGAGCAACTACACTATAAATCACAACTATGTCCAATACGCGCAGGGGGCTTCCTATAACCAGCTCTCGTATCGAGAAAATATTTCCTAAATTAACACCAGCGCAGCTTAGTAGCATTGCAGCGCGCGGACACATACGCACGGTGAAGGGCGGCGAAGTTCTCTACGAGCAAATGTGAAGCAACTCGCTCAGGAGGAGAACGAGATGTTACTCCAACTTATTAATCTGCGTACTAAAGGCGCTGCAGAATCCACGTCGGTCAAAAAGGACGACCAGACCTAGCCAAAGGCTATTTACTATGTGATGGAAAGGAGCAATTTCACATTTAGAAATCGCTTATCTGTAATTTGAAAAAGGAAAACTACTTACAATGTATAACTATTAGGTGTTCTCGAAAAATGGATGATTCCTATTTATAGGGTCTTGATATAGATATTGTGTTATCGTCTCTCTATCTATCCGAAAGTAAAGGTATAGAATTGAAATCCTTTCCCTTTAACATCAATTATAACATAATGAGCAGCGTAGTTGTTATGTCGTAGCAGCTGTTCCTCCTCCTCCTATTTCCTTATCATTAGTAACAATTCCTCCACCTCTTCCTCCTGCTATTATATTTACAGACTTTGCATAATATAACAAAACAATGCGTCCAGTATCATTTGTAATTCCATATTATCGGGATTGTTTTTCCACTTACCTTGAAGGTATACGATACTAGGCTTGAAATTGGTATTGGATGGTATTGAGTACATTATCTCACACTGTAGTTCTTAAGTGTTATTTGGCAACTTCCACTAATGTTCTGTTTTTTTAGGACTAAATATATTGGTTCTACTGGAGCAGATAACATCCCAAGTATATTTTTGGATAGAAATGTTGCCCCGAATAATACGCCAGTCGAGGCGTTATGTTCAGTAGATCTGTGTTTGTGAAAATGATCGATATTATCAAATCTTTCCATGCAAATTTCGCATATGTATTCTTGTTCCCTTGGCAATCTATCTTCTGAGTTTATTTTCTGCTTGTCATCGCCTGCAGAAACCATGCATCATTAATAAATCTGGTTACTATTATTTGTCGAGCATTGCATGCAAATATGCTACTCCAGTTATTATAAAAGCCTGGTAGAACGTGTAATACTTTCTACGGTGGGGCTAGAATAGCAAGTGTTATATTTGAAGTATCTTTCTCGTCCTTCTGAGAAAGAAACAATGTGGAGAAAAGAAGGCTAATTGAATAAGAAGCATGCTAGCAAATGTTTTCAGTAATCCAAAGCATAACCAGACTTTATAATCATATTAAAAGTAATTAGCGTCAAATGTGTATGTGTGGTTAAGATAATATAACTCATCCAAAAAGTTCAGTTATTGAGATAATAAGGATCAATGACTTTTTGCATGGATTGTTTTATTTCAGTTGTTTCAGTCACTTTGGTAGTATACAGAAAATCTCGTTTGTATACTAGTACATGTCTCCGAAAATCGTTAATATCACGAAATTATTTTGTACTTAACCCAATTTCTTATGCAGTTGAGGGATTATACAAGTGGCGGGCCTTTTGGGTACCGTCACTTATTAATTCCGATGTCGTATCTATTGTCTTGTCGTTAAATCGTCTCAATTTCTATGTCTCTTACTCTTTGTTCCCTTAATTCTTCATACCATTTTCTTTTCTTCCCTTCTTGAGCTTACTGTAGCGTAAAGAAGTGTTTCAGTCTATAATAATAAGATGGTGAGTAAAACCATCGTCGTAATGAGCAGCAAATTACTTTTGCAGCATAAAGAGCAGGATCAAACCGAAAAGGAAGAAAAAACGATAGCACTACTGCCAGAGATAGATCAGGAAATCGAGTGCCCTAGGTGTTATGATATAATGGTGTTATCTTCTGATTTTAATAAATTATCCTACTTTTATGAAGAGTGCAACCTCTCTCTACGGATTAATTGATTCAATATGAAAACTATAGTTCATAGTTTAGCGTATAGAGATAAGATATTTCTATAGGGTAAGCTTTTGTTATGCCTAGTCGTAATAATGTTGTGAAAAAATACTCACCAGTGGGTCAAACCAGAGTACATGAGTATTTGAGAGACGATAAATATGCTTATTGCCGATCATGTAAGAATAGAACACCATTTACTTGTTTTAGATGCGGGTATTGCTGGAGTTGTCACTGGATTAAAGAGGAGATGGAGAGAATTTCTTCTCCGACAATGATTCCAATAGAAGTATACGGATAACAATGACTGAGGCAATGAGATCACCATCAGATACTTCGCCTTCGCTAAGACAAGCTCTAGAATATTGCCTTGATGTATTGAAAATGAAACAGCATTTTGAATTTATGATTAGAACAACAGCAAATGTTCCTTTATCAATGGTAAGAACTCTTGGCAATTGGATAATAGCCATGAAATTAATTGCAGATTGGAATGGAGCTTTAGGTAATGGTGATGATTATGTATTCTCTCAAACACAATTATATGATTTTCTAGCTTTGGCTACAAAGGTTATAGAAGGAAACAAGAGAGCAAGTGATAACAAGATAGTACTTGAAATCCTAAGAGATATTATGGAAAACTATGAAAGCTTTAGTCATAGATTAAAGTCAGATTATCCTAGAATTATTGTCGATGTTATTTCTATTCTTTATAGAGGTATTGATACTAATTGGACTAGAGTAAATCCAATAGCTGTAGGGAAATACTATCAAACAAGAAAGCAGCAAGCAGCTATGGACAAAGAGAAAACATCAGCAACCGCTACGAAGACAACAGCAGCCACAGCCATTCACAAAGAGAAAATCCCACCATTATCACATGATGAACTTCTTGAAAGCCTTGTTCATATAACAAATAGAGAAAGAAAAGAGCTGCAAAAATCAATAGAAAAACTACCATATTCAGATTTAAAAAAGATAAGTGAACTTTGCCGCAACTATAGTAAATTACAACGCTATAGCAAATTAATAACAGAGGAAGATTCGCACGCAGAGTTAAAAAATGAAATACAAAGAGAAATAGGTAGAGAGATTAGATCTGATGAGCTTGGACATGCTATTAGATCTATAAGAAGGGTTCAGCTCTATATTGAAAATATACTTGATAATAAATTCACACTTGATACCTCACATGGTATTAATCATATCAAACACAACTTAGAGTATGGTTATAGATTGATGAATCTAATTGAACTTCCAAGAAGAAGACCAAGGACGAGATATCAGAAATAGTTGACTAGTATTAATCTACAAAATGTAGCTGAAACCGTATGAAGAGACGATAATAATATGCAGCAGCAACAGCAGCCAATAGTTTCAGTCGAAGAACTTTTCTATGACAGCCCGGATATCCCTTGGAGGTCTTTACCAGAACATGATTTGAACGTAAGCCCATGCTATCCAATAATTGGTACAAGAAACAATTACAAGGTATCATTCTATTACTGCAAACTGCACCCAGAGATAGAGAATGTGTATTTGGAGACTATAGAACATCATTGCAAATACAAAGAATCTGCTGTCCACAAGTTGGAGATATTGAGACTAACGAAGTAGAGCAGAATTTTAGATTATCGGCTCTAGAGTTGCCGAATGTTATCTTTTAGGTAAAGAAAAAACTTCCGTAGTTGGCATATGATTACCCTGTAAATACAAGGATTTTTGTTACCTATGGAATATGTTGGCTTTGGTTTGCTTCCTTTTCATTATTTTCAACTCACGTCAATATATCAATTGTCGAATGTCATCTTTTAGATAAAGTTATTCTATATTGAGATCAGTATTTCGTGTTCAATACCTTTATTATTTAGTCTGGAACGAGATACATATGGATGGGAAATCCACATTCCATATTCCATACGACGTATTGACAATAGCATTTCTCATGTTTAGTATTATTGCGGCCGGCATATTTGTTAGTACATTAGTATTAAACCAAAATCACACTGCAATAGCACAACAACAACAGCTTAGTGGTAATTCTTTTCAAATTAATAATATGACATTTTCCCATCATACGGCTTCTGTTAATGGCATTCAATTGCACTATGTTATAGGAGGACATGGTGATCCTGTAGTCTTGCTGCATGGATGGCCACAAACATGGTATGAGTGGAGGCATATTATGCCTGCACTGGCTAATAATTATACCGTTATTGCACCTGATCTAAGAGGGCTTGGAGATTCTTCAAAACCATTAACTGGCTATAATGGTAAGACTACTGCAGAAGATATACATCAACTAGTATCTCAACTTGGTTTTAAAAACATATTCTTAGTTGGGCATGATTTTGGTGTACAAGTAGCATATTCGTATGCTGCTGCTCATCCCAATGAGGTTGGACGTTTGGTCATACTTGATATTCCTGTACCTGGTATAGGCCCCGGGCAAAATGTTACAGGCTTATGGTGGGTTCAATTTCATAATGTGCGTGATATTCCAGAAATGCTAGTTGAAGGACATGAAAGAGAATATCTTAGTTGGTTCTATAGACACACCTGTAATCCTGCTGCAATCACGAAAGAAGATATAGACGAATATGTTAGTCACTATTCTGCTCCAGGTGGAATGCGAGCTGGATTTGAGTACTATAGAGCTTTATTTGATGATATAAAACAAAATAAAGAATACTCTAGCGTTAAACTTCCAATGCCTGTTTTAGCACTGGGTGGTAAGTGTAGTTTTGGCAGCGCGGCGTTAGATTCAATGCGTTTGCTTGCTACAAATGTGACTGGTGGCGTAATTCCTGATACTGGACATTGGATTGCTGAGGAGCGTCCTAGCTTTTTGACAGAACAGCTATTTGCATTCTTTGGTAGTAACACTACTAATACTATTAAATGAGTATACTTCTGCATGTTTTGTTAGCGGGATTGTTAATATCAAGTAGACGTGAGAGAAAGTTGCTAGCTGCATTAGTCAATTGGTTCTCTCATTCCAAAGTAAGCACGTAACAAGCGCATGCCTTTATCTGTCGTTTTATATACTATCTTATCTTTGTAGTCGATGTATTCTATCAATCATTTCCAAGTAAAAGTTTCATATGCAAAAATATCTAGTCCAAAATTACTTCAGCATATAATAGATATACTTGCAAGATGCCTACCAAATAATGAACAGATAACAATTCCAGGAGAATGCCATGATCTAGGACGCATGGAAAAGCCTGAAGTATTCAACACAAGCGTGCTAGAATTTCTATCCAAATACAGATAAATAAAACAACCATACTGAGCCTCAGGTGATCAACAAAACAGATTTTAGGACAATTATCATATATATGCAGCACCAACTTCTTATATTATTATAATTTGTGTGGATTCCATAGCCGTACTAATCTTCCTTTTCCGGTCATTTGAACAATGTCTGACCAACTTTGTATATCTAACCTTATATGAGCTAACGCACACGTAGGCATAACATGATGTTCTTCTCCAGAAAGTACTTTTACTAATTCTTCCAGTCCTGGGTTATGACCTATAACTAGTACTATATTATATTTATTTCGCAAATTTCTGAGAACATCGATATAAGCATCAGGTCCTGCAGCGTATAATGAATCAGTAAGGGTTACCTTACCTTTATACTTGGAAGCTTTAGCTACCATCTTGGCTGTCTTTTCTGCACGAACTGCTGTTGAACTTATAATAATATCTGGAACTAGGTCTTTTTCCTTCAGGAGATTTCCAATTTTTGGTGCATCCCGCTTTCCACGTTTATTTAGTGGTCTATCATGATCAGCTAAATCAGGAAATTTCCAGCTGGATTTAGCATGACGTAGGATTAATAGTGTTTTTATTTTCGAACGAGCCACTATTATATAGAATTCTATTTTGTTTCTTTTTACTATTTCTTATTTGTATCAGGTCTTTACATGATAATCCTCTTACGATTCCAAAACAAATAAAGATGAAGGCCGGGGAATTGTTCTATGTCCTATTTGAGCCATAGGTAGGTCAAAATTTAGTTACTATATGTAACAAGGTTAACTGAAGCTGGAGCTTTACTCCTATCTGCAACGCCTTGGACAAGTAGCCCTCTCGATACTTGTCAGAGATGGTTATCAACTAAATAAAATAAATTTGTTTATATATGTTATAAACCCAACTGTCATTTAGCACTGGTTGGGATGGCCGGCGAAGAATACAAAAAGTCGGTTTTCAAGTTGCGTCAACAACAACAAAAAGACTACAGCGATGAATCATGGAAGAGGATTGCGGTTCGCAAAGCGATGAATGAATACTGGAAGCGGAACAAAACTTAAACCGAACATCGCCTAGCACATAACTACAAAGCAGCAGACCCTCTTATGCTAAGACATTTTAGAATATGGCTTACTCTAACCATCCCATGGCTGACAATGTTTACAAGATAATCATGTCAGCTGTGGAAATTTTCGCTGATACACTTACCAGAGTTGACTTTGTCTTAGATCTTCAGGAACTGAAGTCCACCAGCTATCAAAGTTTGTTTTTCCTGCTGTATTTGCTTTTGGCCAAAAGTTGGCACAGTATGTGAGAAGATCGATAGAAAAAGACGGGAAACTATCAGAAGAAGAAGAAAACACTAATTCACAAACAACTGACAAAGTTTAAGAAATTGGAGTAATCTACTCTCCAACTCTTCTTTCTAACAACTTTATGTATTTACTCTGTGCTACAATTACTTTGAACAATACGTCCCCATACTGTTTAATCCATCGGTCAGTTTCCATTTGGTCAAGAGCCACATTAACAACGTTTTCTTCATTTGACCTTTCTTTTATTTGGCGTGACCAAGTTTCCAACTCTGGAAACTGCTTCATCAAAAATTCTACCTCATGTCTTGCCTTATCTAATTCCTCATCTGAAACATCTTCATTCATCTGATATTTTCTCAGGCTGTATACTACTATATATCTTCATTATTATTTTCTTGTTAGTATTGATAAAAAATTGACCAGCATGCAGAAGAAGAGTTTGGATACTTCACCGGATGAAACTCAAACATTTGAAAAAGGAAAGATTAAGAGTGGTAATGGATGATGGAACAGAAGAAGAATTTGGTCCTGGTGATGCTGCTGTAATTCCCCCAGGCCATAATTCATGGGTAGTTGGAAATGAACCTGTTGTTGCAGTTGATTTTACAGGTGCAAAGGATTTCGTTAAGAAAGGATAATAGTAGTAGCCGTTGCATCTATATCTATTTCATCTGGAAGAAAGTAAACTGTTTTACATTGAAATCATTATGCTTCCCCGAACTCCTCATTTGCGGAGAAACAATTAACAGAAGGAAAGTTAGAATAGAAATATTGCCCCGAATTATACGCCAGTGGAGGCATTATGTTCAGTAGATCTGTGTTTGTGGAGATGATCAATACTATCAAATCTTGTCATGCAAATTTCGCATATGTATTCTTGTTCTCTTGGCAATCTATCTTCTGAGTTTATTTTCTGCTTGTCATCGCCTGCAGAAATCATATACCATCAATAAATGTAGCTATATTATTTACCGAGCATTCCATGCAGATGTGCTACTGCATTTTCAATATCATTATGTTTGTACTGTCCAGCTCTAGTTTCAGCAGCAAGTAGACCGCAGAGATGAACTTCTTCAAAATCACCATATGGGAATTTATAATGTCCCTTGTTGTTTTCATCTTCTTCGTCTTCTATACCTAAATACCATTTACCATATTCAGAAATACCATTTTTCTCTATGAACTTATTTTCTTTTTCAGCGGATGGTTGGTGCTCACTCCACTTGTCTTTTTCGTCTTTCACACATTTTCCCTTCGATATTAAATTTTTAGCATGTTCAAAAGCTCTTTTGTTTAGCTTTGTTGCCATATCTTTCCTTTCATCTCCTCATAGAAAAGGCTAATCTATTTTACTAATATACAAGTATCTAATGGCTTTAGTCAATACACGTATGGAGTCAAAGTTGAATTGTAAAGATCTTGTAGAAAATATAGATATGCTATATTTTATGAGCCCAAATAGCTGAAATGTATCAAAGATATATATCAAATAGTGTGCAGCTATGAGACAACATGAAGAGCTTCAATGATTGGTGGAGGACTGTTCCAGAAGATCTTAGGAGCAATTCGCGTAAGGGAGATGAAGCAAGCAAACCAATGCTAAATCAAGTTAACGACACTCTCTTGAATCTCCATCTAGCAGGCAAGTATGATGTAAAGCCAACTCATGAAGAGCTAAAAGATTGGCTGCATAGCGGTCAAGTAGATGTCGTTAAAATAAGTACAAAATAGCCGCAGAAAAGATACGTAACAATTCTATTTTTCTTTTCATTTAGTTAGCGTTGATAATCATGTTTCATTTAGCATCCAAAACTGCCCTTTAGAGGCTGCCCTTTATTGATTATCTTTGCATGAAGATATGCTGGCCTGAATTTCTTAATAAAAATCTAATCCCTCAAAGAGAGCAATTCAGATAATAATATGGCAGAGGACAAAATATCATAGTACTATGGCTGATAATGAAAAATCAGAACGAAAAGAAAAAGAAAAAGAGCAGCAACAACAAGATGTTGAATTACTAACTTGGCGCAAGAAAATAGAAATGATAGGTATTGACATAAAATATCAATATCATTAAAATACATCAAACAGATATGACATATCCAATTCCTGCTGAAATAATAGAAATGAGCAATGGTCTGCAGATTCCTATTTGTCTTGATATATCCTATATCGTAGGACCAGATACTGCACATATCAATGCTACAGGGATTTCTGGAAATGCAAAAACTTCATATCTTCTCTTTCTTTTACAATCTACCTTCAAAAACTCAAAGAATATGGACAAGATTTTGCAGTAATAATATTCAATACAAAAGAAGAAGATTTGTTACGTATACATGCGAAAGAAGACGAAGAGAAGAACAAGAAAAATCTATTTGATATACTTAATCTGCAAATTGAGCCTTTAACAACGTGACTTATTTTCTAAGAGGTAAAGATGGAGAACCCAATTCAATACATATTCCAGAGAATGCAAAAACCTACTCCTATGAATTAGTTGATGTTTATGATCGATTAGAACTTTTATTTTCATAAGTAGATGATCCTCGTTTTAACCTGTCTTCAATTATAAATTACATCTACGAATTTTGGCCTATTAAAAGATATAATCGCAGCACTGCTTTTGGCAAATCATCGAGCAAGAGAAGAAGAAAAGCTAAAGAGCAAGCACTGATAAAAACATGGACAGATCTATTCAACTTCAAAAACTATCCTGAAGAAATAGTAACAAACAACTCTTCCCTCTTATATTTTCAAGGACATATTCAACAATTTAGAAGGTCGGCATTATTTATAGATAAAAAGAAGACTAGTACATATCTTGGAAAAGAGATTAAACAAATAAGATCAGGTGATGTTTATGTAGTGGATATAGCTATGCTCTCTGAGCTTGAACAGCAGGCACTTGTTGTAGGAGATGTCATGAAAAGTATTGATGAGATGTATTCAGCAAGAATGCAGACAAGAGATTCTCGGGGTGACGATAGCGATAGCAACGAAAGCCATAAAGAAAGCAAAAAGCCAAAGTATCTGTAAAAGCTGAATTGTGTTAACTCTCTTTAGCTGCTAAAAATGGTTTGTATTTTTCAACAATATCTGAAAGTGGCATCCTTTTATCACCAACTATTTTCATATCGACGCTTACTTTTCCGTCATCTATGTTCACGATATTGTATGTATTTTCAAAAAAGCCTCTATATCGTTCTGAGGATGTTGTACCTGCATATGCGATCTGCAAAGCACCTAAATTCCATAACCATGGTCTGTGTTTATGTCCGCAAATAACTAAATCTACACTGGATTGAAGACAAGCCCTCAATGTATCGCCTGCATCAACAATAATTATCTTATCAGTACCAGTGTCAGGAATACTAATCAAATGGTGATGCATTGCTATAATCTTTATGACCTTCTTCTTATCATTCCCATTTTACGCAAACTATTTTCTATCCACAGGTTCTGTCTATAACCTACTTCGCCTTCATCTCTATCAGGTCTAGCAGTTCCAACAGTCAGTAGCACAGCATCATCACCAAATTCATAAATTTGTCGTTTTGAAGACGGAAAGAACTTCTTGAATACCAGATATCCTGTGTGACGATAATCATGGTTTCCTGCCAAAACAATTATGTTAGAACAAGTAAATTTCTTAATTTGTGCACGAGCATATTCAAATTGACATAGCAGACCCTCATCAGTAAGATCACCTGTAATTATATTGCATCTGGCTTTAGTTTATTTACCTCCTGTACAACGGTATCAAAAACCTGTTGTTTAAAGAAACTCCCCACGTGAATATCAGATAGCTGAACTAGTTGCATTTTTTCTCGTGCTTCCCTTAGGTAACTTAACCTTTTTGTTTCTCCCTGATGATTGCATGTGATAACTTTAATTCCAAATAGCATTAACGTGTGGGTATGCTATCTGCGTATGACAGCAATGCGGAGATCGCTGCTTATAGTTTTCCTGTCCGGAGAATAAAGGATTTTTGAATATGAAATACTGATCTTAGTATAGAACAATGTTGTCTAAGACGTAACATTAGTATGGCCCCATAGCTTGGCAGAATTCATATCTTTAGTCATGCTGCATAGCTGGTGGAATCATCCATTACTGCTTCTGGGGCCCGGAATTGGTTGATTGCGTACTAAAACTGCTTACCTAAAGAATAAAGAGTTATTGGATATGATCAATATAGAATTAACCGTTATCTATGAGATCATATATGAAATAGTATATCTACATTTTATCCATAGAAATTACAGTTGTTGGACTAGCCCAACAGCAGAAAGGATTACACATTCTACCTGGGCTTCAAACAACTGTGAGATCAAGTAAAGTAATTCTTACTCAAGTATTGTAACAATAAATATTCATCTAATATGAAATATTGATCTCACTATAGAATAACATTATCTATGAGATCACATTCGACAATTGCTATATGGGAAGCATTATCTAGCAACAGATAGAAGATGCATTCCATTACTTCTCCTTTCTGTTCTTCAATGAATCAAATAGGTCATATGTACAATCAGATTGGTTATCAATTTCTTATTTGCGAATCATGCTTTTTAACTGCAACTATTTTTAGAAGAGTGGATAATGACTATCATAAAACCAATATTAGAACTTGCCCCGTATGTTCTAGCAAAAACATTTCTGTAATTTCCCTATCAACAAAAGAGGATAATCATAATAATACAAAATGTACTCAATTTCTAATGAACCACAGATAGACCATATTATTCTGTTATAGCTGTTTATTATAGATCACGGATTTCTATATTGTTACTATATGATAGTCTTATTTCATTCTGAATAGATTTTTGTTGTATTGTTAATTATATTAACCATAATAAAAAATGTATCTAGATATTCATACACTTGAAATTGCAGATGGTCTTAAAGATGCGTTAATACATTTAGATTTTACTATCGAATCCATACTCAAGCGTGGACCAAGTGAAATTGCCTCGATTATGGGAATTGATCCGTATATTGCAGGGATCATATTTAATGCTGCCAAAAAAGCTAAGTCTGGTGATATTGTACTACAACGGCAAGAAGACAATAATAATTTTGTCAAAACGCTTAATGCCTAACTTCGGTTTAAAGTTATACATTATTGAATAGTATCATTCCTTTGCAATTGCGTTATCAATGCTTGGCAATGGAAAGTTGAAATACATGATCTCATTCAAATGCAATGTGGCAAAGTTCATTGAAATGGAGTATCAAATATTAATTATAAATATGCATAGTTGGATCACTTTGCATTTCAATCAGTAAGCTAAATACAATATCAGGGTTATCGCCTACACTACCACTGGTGCCCTCTTGTACTATTGGGATTCAGTTCAGAAAATAATAGTTATAAAGATAATTTCACATGGTCTGGTTTCAACTTTCTATAACGGACACTCCTCTACTTTGGATTGATCATGCTAGGAGCATCAAAAAATATTGTACATACATTTGGCAGTTTACTCAGTTAGTTTCTAATTCGTTCAGTTTTTTTCTCGTCCTCGAATTAACTGTCTATGCATTGCATCACAAAAAGGCTTATCGTTAGAAGCACCACATCTGCATAGAGTATAATGTTCTTTTGATGCAACCTTCTCCTGACTGAATATCGTCTCCAAATTAGATCATACCTCCCAGTAATAAGATATGGATTCTTATTCATAGAACATGAAGTTTAGAGAGAAAGGCGTGAGCATACAGCAACTATCACCCAACAAACTAAAAATTGCCATAAGCCGCAAGATCCAGTCTATTATATATTGGTATAACTACTAATGAGACAATGTCCCAAATTGAAATGAATAAGGCAGTTATTCAACGTTATTTTGAAGCATATAATAACAAAGATGAAGCAATATTTGATGAAATAATAGCCCCGGAATACGTAGACCATGGTCAAACTGCTTATATGGGATCTCCTGGAATAGGAGTAGCAGGAGCAAAGCGTGACCTTAAGTATTCATTAGATAAATTAGATGACTTGAATTATGTAGTAGAGGCAATGATTGCCTCAGAAGCTTACCCGGATCTTGTCGGTGCATATTGGAAAGGATCATTGACACCAAAGGCAATTCACTCTGACACTAAACAAACTAATAAAATAATTAGCTACAGAGGCGTAAGTATATACCGAATTCAAAATGGAAAAATCATAGAAACTTGGCATGTATTTGATGGTTTACCACTGAAACTGTTATCTGCCTAGCTAATATGGTTTGATTAGTGAAAAAATGCTAATAATTATTATACTATGTTCTTTTTTATCCTTCTTATAAGATGATACATTTGTTGATAGTATAGTGCTGACTATAATAGTGATTGGGTACAACGCAAGGCAATGTACCCATTACACTATTATAACACATGGACGACTAGGCTACAATGAAAGAACATATTCCTAGAACCACAATCTTACGTTTATCATATGTGATCACAGCATTTGTTGTTGTATGTCTTACATTAAGTATAGCACATCCTGGATTGGTTAACGCACAGCAGCAGAATAATAATAATACACTAATGCAATCTCAAGGAACGCCCGGCATGACTACAACAACAAACGCCGCCACAAACATGAATAATAGTGTTCTAGTCCATGGGACGTATGTTGATGGATCTTCATGGAACAAGGTAATTCCAATTCTACAGAATGCAGGACACAAAGTCATCGCAGTGCAACTTCCTCTCCATTCTCTAGCAGATGACATAGCTACTGTAAAGCGTGCAATTGATCTTGTTGGAGGACCAGTAATACTTGTAGGACATTCCTATGGTGTGTTTGTGATAACTAATGCTGCTTATAATAATCCTAATGTCAAAGGCCTTGTTTACATTGCTGCCTTTGCTCCTAATGAGGGACAATCCCTAAGTAATTTCGTAGATGTGACAAAGCTTCCGAAGGGTTTTTTGGTGGTAGATAGCGGTGGATTTGTCTATCTCAATCCTAACATGTTCCCTGAGGCATTTGCTCAAGATATTGATGTAGCTCAAGCTAAAGTCATGGCCGCTGCACAAAAGCCATTTAATCAATCTATTCTTGTTGAAAAATCTGGACCACCGGCTTGGAAGCAACTTCCGACATGGTACCAGATTTCTGAGAACGACCGCGCTATCCCCCCCTGATGTCGAACGAATGTTTGCAAAACAAATCAATGCTATTACTATCTCCCTTGCATCTAGCCATGCATCACCTGTGTCACATCCAAATGAGGTTGCGCAGCTAATCCTGAATGCAACAAAAGGTGGTAAATAATAACAGTAATAGGGCTCAGTTATTATCCTGACAATACCACTTTAAATCAAATTATTCTCTAATCTACATACATGGTCATACCATCAGAATATATCCAAATCATTAGTGCTGGAATATATGCGTTGGCATTATTTTTTACCATTGCAACATTCAGGCGTACAAAGAGACTAGATCAAATAACATTATCAAACAATATTTTCAGTGAGCTGCGAAATTTGGATCTTGAGTTAGCTAAAGTACCTTCGGGGTCTCAATATAATGATGCCAGATCTCAATGGTATTCTAGGATATTTAACAGCCTCAACTGGCTGTCATTTATGATCAATGAAAAAGTGATTAATGATAAGAAGATGATAGAACACATCAAACCTACTGTAGCTAAATATTATGAAGATATGTTTCTAAAAAATGCATTACCAGATGAAAAAGGAGGTTCTAATTCATATCGAGAACTCAAAAAACTTTATCAAACAATCAAGTAAATGGACTGTCCAGCCAAGTACTCTAACCATGTTAATGTGATACAAAAGATCACAATATTTTGCAATCTATGTATTACAATTATTTATTAATCTTAGCACCCCAAAAGAAATTGTTAAGCATATCTACTACAAAGTCTGGCCGCTCTTCTGGAATCCAGTGTCCTGATAAAGGTACTTTAACACCAGTAACATTTTGAGCTAATTTTTGCATTCCATATAGAGCATAGTTAATAGTAACATCACCTCCAAACGCTGGAATATATCCTGCTCCTACTGCCAATACTGGCATAGTAAGCTTAGTCTTTGAATAATTTTCATTTTGAATTGCATCTTCTGGAAATGCTCTGAAGTAATTAAATCCATCACGCATTCCACCTGGAGCAGAATAATGGCTAACAAATTCGTCGGTATCAGCCTGTGTTATAGCAGATGGATTGGCTGCAATATTATGATAGAACCATGATAAGTACATGCGCCCCTTTCCGTCTACGAGTGCTTCTGGTATGTCAGGTGTCTGATGAAAAGGAAACCACCATACTTTTCCTTCAAGCTGAGGAGGAGTAAAACCAGGGAAAATATATTCCATGATTACTAACTTCCGTACTTCTGTATGATGTGCAGCTGCATAAGAATAAGCTGGCTGTGAACCTACATCATGTCCTACCAAAAAGATTTCTTTGAATCCCACTTGAGATACTAACTGATGTATATCTTCTGCATACCACATATAGAAATATACTATAATAATGTTATAAATGATTCGTCAGATACTCGTCAAATGTTCGTCAGATAACCGTCAGATGGAATTTGGAATGGAATGTATGTCTATTTTTCCTAATTGTTTTAGTTGTCAGAAATTTGTAACTAACAGCTATTAAATATACGATTTGCTGTTCTGCTTTATTCAATACTTGAATTCTTGTAATCGCTTTGCTTCTTCTTTACTTTCTTTTCTTTTGCATACTCTAAGTAGCTTGTCATAGCGATATGCTTTTACTTTGTATAGCCTTCCATCTTTATCTTGCCTTAGATTTTGACATTATACTTTAGAAATCAATTTTTGACATAGAGGGCAATATAATATCCTGCTTGTACCACTTTTAGACTTTAAAATATGACAGTTATTATTATCTTGAAAACCATGTCATTTCTTTTTCTTCGTCATAAATATTATTATGTATACATAATAATTAAAAAGCAGTTGTGGATAACAATAGTGATCTTGCTTGAACATTGTATATACTCTACATGATGGTCATCATGTAGATCACTATACAACATTTTAAATCATATAAAATGCCATCAACTTTTATGTCATTATTTGGAATTTTAGTAGATGATAAAAGGAAAAGTCCTAACTAATTGTGAATCTAAGATAGGGATTTGAAGTCTTATGTATTGAATCACAAGTGCAAGGTGATTCAACTAAAAGGTAATAAAAGTCCTTATTTTACTACCATCACAGGACAATGAGCATAACTTACTACGGAAGATGCAACACTTCCAAGTAACAATCTCTTAAAACCTGATCTTCCTCTTGTTCCAACTACGATAAGATCAATGTTCTTTTCTTCCGCATATTCTAGTATAACATAATCTAC
>JBKPMB010000277.1:0-6199 GCA_046731995.1 Thermoproteota archaeon
GGAGCGAGACTATGGGCTGTAAAAGTGCTAGACAAAGATGGGGCAGGTGCAATTTCCACTATAATAAAGGGTATAGATTATATCACGCAGCATGCTAATCAAATTGATGTTGTAAACTTAAGCTTTGGATGCGAGTGCACCTCCCCCGCCTTAGATGCGGCAATAAATAGTTCTGTACACGCTGGTATAACATACGTGGTAGCAGCAGGAAATGATCACAAAGACGCTTCAACCTTTTCGCCGGCAAACGATCCGAATGCAATCGCAGTCTCGGCAATTGCAGATAGTGATGGTAAATGTGGAGGGGCAGGACCTGCTACGGATCATGGGAATGATGACTCACTTGCCGACTTTAGCAATTATGGAAAAGTGATATCTATTGCTGCACCAGGAGTCAATATACTCTCTACGTACAAAGACAATTCTTATGCAACTCTTTCTGGCACAAGCATGGCGTCGCCATTTGTAGCAGGAGCTGCAGCCTTGTACAAGGCTTCTCACAAGGACGCATCTCCTTCTGAAGTGCGCAGCGCTCTTCTAAATACAGGATCTATCGAATCAACTAGATGTAGTGGTGACGGTCACGGTTACTTTGTAGGCGATCCTGACAGTTTGCATGAGCCTCTATTGTATGTAGGGGGACTTAACTAAGAGCTAGGTTGCTTCTCTTCTTCTGCCATTATTGTGGTTATGTAATTCCTATGCTTTCTAATTCCTATTATGCTAGATTCTGCATCTTTGAAAGTCCTTGGATAAAGGGTATAACAAATATCAAGCCATCTGGGCCTTCTTTATATCATTGCTGAATCAAAAAGATACCATCATTCTCAGTTCAAAATGTCCTTTGACTTTGTCGGGGACAAGATCTTAGAACAACCGTACCAGTTTATGACATGGGCCAGATTGTTGTATCCGCATGAACAACATTAAAGGAGTTTTTATATGTCCACAATAATATAGAACTATTCTTTATTATTAGATTATTTTTGTATCACTTATAAAGGGCATCTCTAACTCCTTTCCAATGATTGACTCCCTTATTTTTTATGGCTCATGCTATTTGATTTTGCACTTTAAAATTGTTAACATGGTAATGAAAGCATCCATATATGTATTAATACTATGAAAATTATACTTATCTATGGAAAAAATTTTTGCAGATGTCAGCGAGAAGGAGATTACAAGAGCTATTGTGACTATGTTCAATGAAACAATGGAAGAGTATACTGACTCTGATGTGATAATTATTGGTGCAGGTCCTGCTGGGTTGACTGCTGCTAGAGACTTAGCTAAAAATAAAATAAGGACGCTCGTCATAGAACAGAACAATTACATCGGAGGTGGATATTGGGTAGGCGGATATATGATGAACCCTGTAACTGTTCGGGCACCGGCGCAAAAAATATGGGATGATCTTGGTGTATCGTATCGTAAAATAACAGATGGACTATATGCGGCATGGGGTCCACATGCTTGCTCAAAGCTTATCGCTTCTGCGTGTGATGCTGGTGTTAGATTCTTGCAATTAACAAAATTTGATGATTTGATATTAAGAAATAAAAATCGTGTAGGAGGAGTTGTCATTAACTGGATGCCAGTCTCTGCTCTGCCAAGAAATGTTACATGCGTTGATCCAGTGGCTTTAGAGAGTAAAATTGTAATTGATGCATCAGGTCATGACTCTGTAGTTGTAAAAAGACTCATGGATCGTGGCTACGTAAAATGGAAAGGTATGGACCCGTTATGGGTGGAAGGAAGCGAAGATGCAGTAGTGGCACATACAGGCGAAATATTTCCAGGTCTAATAGCTACTGGTATGTCTGTAACTGAGACATATGGTTTACCTAGAATGGGACCGACATTTGGTTCAATGTTAATATCTGGAAAAAAAGCTGCAGAAATAGCATTGAGCAAACTTAGAGAAATTCCTGTTAGAGTAAGTAGGTAGGGATGATAAGATACAATTAAATATGCATATGACTGATTTAATCCTAATTTTTTAAATAGAAGTCTCTTTTTGATAATAAAGTAAGCATAATCATATTGCACTAAATAATCTCAGAAATAGATTAAGCAATGTGTCATATTATGACACTAAAATGATGTGACCTAAAAAATAAAAAATTACCATCGAAAGGCAATAGATAAACGGCCTGCTGCCACTATTTTTAGATATATGTGTTTATAGCTGCATTGATAGTTGTTGAGAAGACAAATCCAGCACAGACACTATATATAAGTTCAATCAAATAGGTTTTTTACTGCTGTTTACGAATTATTTGTATATTTGGTGAGTGCTCTTTAAACATTCTCTAATTAATTAGTTTGATCAATCAAGGCAAATGTTGCGAACAAATTATTAAATGGGCTTGATTTTTATATGGTAATTATCATATGCCGAATATCGATAGCATGGTAGCAAGTGAAGAAGGAGAGGGAGAAAAACACGACAAAGAAAACAAATCCTCTTCGTCGAATAAGGTTTCACATTTCGATGTAATAATAATTGGTTCTGGCCCTGCTGGATATACTGCTGGAATTTATACTTCTCGAGCCAAGCTCAAAACACTGATTATATCTGGAATGCTTCCAGGCGGTCAATTAATGACAACAAGTGAAGTGGAGAACTATCCTGGTTTTCCAAATGGAATATTTGGACCTGAACTTATGATGAATATGCGGCAGCAAGCAGAAAGGTTTGGTTCAATAGTGCTTGATGACGAAGTTATTGCAGTAAATTTTAAGCAAAGGCCATTCACAATTACTACCTCTTCCGAAAGCTTTAAGGCTGAATCTGTCTTAGTATGTACGGGGGCATCTCCTCGTAAGTTGGGAATTCCGGCGGAACAACAATTTGCTGGTAGAGGAGTCTCATATTGTGCGACATGTGATGGCCCATTTTTCAAAGGTGAAGACATCGTCGTAGTTGGAGGTGGAGACACGGCTATCGAAGAAGCCACGTTTCTTACAAAGTTTGGCAAATCTGTAAAAATAGTCCATAGGAGAGATACCTTGAGGGCAAGTAAGATTCTTCAAGAAAAAGCCTTTGAGAATCCAAAGATAAAATTTTTGTGGAACACCGTAGTCTCGGATATTAATGGTGATAGCAAAGTATCAAGCGTAATTGTCAGAGATATAAACAAACAAAATGAACAGAAGATCTCGGCGGGCGGATTATTTGTGGCAATAGGACATGATCCTAATACAGCCATTTTCAAGGGAAAATTAGAAATGGATGATAAGGGATACATTGTATTGAGAAACAACACTAGAACTAGCGTTGATGGAGTCTTTGCTGCAGGTGATGTACATGATTATAAGTATAGACAAGCAGTTACTGCTGCTGGTTTTGGATGTATGGCAGCTATTGATGTAGAGAAATGGCTCGCTGAAAAGAAACAACAGCAAAAAAAACAGGAAATCCAAAAATCAGAGTTTATACATGAAAGATAGTATCACTTATGTAGCACTAATAGTAGGGATGACGATAAATAAGTTAAATAAATATTAGCAAGAAAGGCTCTATAAAAGTCAAAATCGCTATGGTTTTGTTATGTCTATATTGTGTAGAAATATAATATATATTAGTTAAGCGCATACACATTATTAGAAAGATTCTTCGCATTTTTCAGGGCAGCTTCGTATTCTTCTGCAGTAAAAACATTTTGCTGCGTATACAGGCTTTTGAATTTTCTACCATCGTCAGCGAATATTCCTATAAGTACTCCGTTATCTAGTCTTTCAGCAGTTTTTAGCATTGATGTCATAACAGAACCAGATGAAGGGCCTACCAGCAATTTCTCTCTTACTGCTAGTTCTTTTACCATTTCAAATGAATCATAATTAGTTGCAGTCATCCATTCATCAACAACACTTTCACGTCGTCTGAACAAGTCAGGCATTGAAGATTCTTCAAAATTTCTCAATCCCTGAAGTAGATGATTCTTTTGCGCTTGGATTGCAATAATATTGATGTTCTTGTTCATTTCCTTAAGAAATGTCGCTGTACCTGTGATTGTTCCACCTGTTCCGCATCCAGTCAGGAAATGCGTTATTTTACCATTGGTCTGTTTCCATATCTCCGGGCCAGTACTATCATAGTGTGCAAAGAAGTTGGCATCATTTTCATACTGGTTTGGCATGTAATATATATCTGGCCTCGGTTTTGAAATTGCCTTGGCAAGTGCGATGCTTTGATCCGTTCCTGCACCCACTCTTGGACATAAATCATCAGATGTCTCATGAAGAGTAGCGCCTAAGTGTCTAAGAATTGCTTTAGTTTCTTGGCTGATCCTTTCAGGAATAACAATTTCGACCTTATATCCTAATGCAGTGGCTATTCCTGTTAATGCAATACCTGTGTTCCCAGAGGTGGGTTCAATGATTATGCTCTTGTCTTTCTTTAAAATACCTTTCTTTTCAGCATCTCTCACCATCCATAATGCTGCTCTATCTTTCACTGAGCCAAATGGATTAAACCATTCTAACTTTGCGTATAGTTTGACATTTTCTTTAGAAAATGAAGTTAATTCAATTAGGGGAGTGCCACCTATACGGTTAATTACATCGTGTCTAGTAGTTGACGAGGACTCTGCTATTGCTGTCGTAGTCATTACTATTTGGCCTTCTTTATTAAAAATTCAAGATCTTTTTCTGTCTTGTTAAGCGATAAAAGCTCGTGGCCACTCCTTTTTATCCACCTAGATATGTCTTCTTCAGACTCCGGGTCGTCTGATACTACTTTGAGCATATCTCCTGCGGCTAGTCGTTCCATTTCAATTTTTGTACGAAACACTGGTTCAGGACAAAAAAGTCCTCTAACATCAATAGTTTTAGTCGGAGATTTATTACTAGTATTAGTTGTACTCATACTTAGGAACACAATAAATTATTGCAGCGTAATATTAAATGTTATGATAGCTCAACTCATATTTAAAAAGATTATATAGAAGTGCAGCCGCGTATGTCAAAGAGTGTTGTAATTTTTTTAAAAAATTCACGGATCTTTGTTTTTATTGCTAATTTTCTTGCCTAAATAGATCCTTTTTCCTACTCCTGATTAGTTGTGAAATGGACGTTTTTTGTGCCCTTTGATAGCCGTATCCTCTTATTATAACAATTGGAATACGATTTGCTTTTCCCATAACAAGTTCTGCGGCCGAAGCAATTTCGTCAGCAATTGCAATTTGAGTAACTCGCAGTTTTTTCCCATACATGTCTGTCTTTCCTATGTAACTCCTTAGAGGGTCCATTCCAGCAATACCTATGGCAACATTCGTCTGCCCTTCCCTAAATGGTCTTCCAAAAGTGTCACTTACTATGACTGCTATATCTTTTCCAGTCTTCTTTTTCAATGATGCTTTAATTTTGCGTGCAGATTTATCGGGATCAATTGGTAATAGCACTGCGTGATTATACCCGTCTTCAACATTGCTTTGGTCAATGCCTGCATTAGCGCATACTAAGCCTTGATTTGTTTCCACTATTATAATACCCCGTGAGTTCCTTAAAATCTCAGTTGATTCATTTAAAATTAGCTCTACTACTCGAGGATCTTTCTCTTGCTCTTTAGCTATTGCTATCGATCTGGAAGAGGGTTCAATTTTTCGTAGCTCTACTATTCGATTTTCTGACTTTGAGACTATTTTGTGTGCAATGACCAGTATGTCATCATTAAGAAGAGTTTGTCTACTTTTTTTTATAGACTCCAGAATCAAAGTCTCGAGTTTGTCCTTTGGTCTTACATCGGCGTGGAGATAAACTGGAATGATCTCAATATTGTTATTGTTCGTACCTTTATTTTTCATTTTAGCCTATGTATAAGGATATTAAAATTAGAGAATATTAAATAACGTGAGATAACCTATTTGTATAATTATATATCAATTTATCAATATATTTACCAGCGGTGCTTTTTAAGCAGTGTGTGCAAACACTGCCTTGCCGAATTTCTTTTCAAGCAAATTAAGCAATAAAGTCAGATCGCGTATTTCTATAACAGCATCAGCCTTTTCCTTTACTATATCTACAGCGCAAAAACCTACAGTAAATCCTGCTAAACTGAACAATTTTAAATCATTGGCACCATCCACAACGACCACCGTATCTTCCTTCCTTATTCCCCATTCAATTATTGTTGGTCTAACTGAAGCTGCCTTATCTGAGGTCACCGAAAGCTTTAAACCATCAAGTTTACCAT
>JBKPMB010000278.1:0-15926 GCA_046731995.1 Thermoproteota archaeon
TGGCAACAGTTCTACGTTTGCCCCTAATCTCAATAACATCGCCTGTGGAAGCACTTAAAGAATCCATAGAATCGTAGTCAATTCGAGCAACTCCACGACCTACATCCCTAGTGTAAGCTTCAAGTACCTTTAAAGACAGAGTATTCTGGCTCACAATGACACCTATGACTTACTTATCTTTATACCTTTATTACCTTTCGCCCAACCCAGGCTTACATCTTATCATTAATGGTAAGTATTCCTCTGAACACGAAATCTTAAAGCTTTTATCATCCAGTCATATATCACAGCATATCATATATTGTATAATTCGACAAATACTAGCTGCAGATATACCACACCAGTTAGAAGCACATATAGTTCAGTACAAATGCTGTATTTACAATATAAAATGTATTTAGCAGTTTATATCAGATATCTTTTAGAGAGATAGCGCAGCAAATTTATTTGACTAAGCTCTGATACGTGTTTATCCGATGTTTATGCTGCATAATTTCCTGTCATCACACTGTGACCAACAACTAATCAAAGACGCAAGAATAGCAAGCTAAACTATATGAGTCCTCTTTAATAGAAGTTATGTAATATCTATCAGGCTACAATATGTCCCCAATCGCTAAACATCATAGGACATTAAAATCAGTTATCAGACCTGCCATAGATATGCACACATATAAATAATTAAAATAATTCTCTGAAATGAGACTAAAATAGACTAGTATCAATAGCAATTAGTCTATCCTGCAAAGCCCTGTATGTTTCAAATTCGCTTGGACTGGTTTTAGCTAGAGGGAAAATCCTAAAGCAGGACACATATCATTGTATCAATTTTCATGTTGCGCTAATATTAGCAAAGTATAGACAATATATAATCTCTATCTATTGATAAAGCTATGAAACGTTTAATATTTTAACTGTCAAATTGATCGTTGTTTGAACCGACTCTCTAAAGAAGATGAAAATTACGAAAAGATCAAGGAAATAAAGGAAGACAATATAGAGGCAGCAAACAGACAGCTAAAGTCTAGAAAAAAGATGATTGTAATGGATACAGAGCGTAAGAAATAGAAAACAGCACTAAAATACCATAAAAGAAATGAAGGAAATTTATAAAGACAACAACTGCAGGTTACTGAAGTTAAAAGGATTAGATATTGCATTACAAATACATCATGCTTTTTAAAAAATGGTCGTTATTTTCAGATCAGTGTGAATCATTACAGATAGCAATAATAGCTGAATGTCTTTGCAAGCACGTTGTTCCGCGACACAGCAATTTCTATAAACCTAATTACTAGCTAAAAATAACATTCAACATTCTAGATCGATCTATCGTGTTAAAGCCGTTTATCATCATTACTATCAGATATCATGACAGTGTCCAAGGAACATATGAATGTCAGTGCCCGTTCTGAGTTGCTTTATCTCTCTTTCATTGGTTTGACTGCAACATCCAAACTGAGTCCTACGTCTAGCTCGTAATCGATTCTACCATAAACTTAAATCACCTATTGTTTGAGCTATTGTTAGCAAAAATTGGGTAAACGGACATTAGTACGTAGAAGGGGTAAGGGAGGCAAGCAATTTAGAGCAATCACAGTTGGAAAGATTGCTCCTGCCAAGTATCCAAATTTCAAATTAGATGAATATCATTCTGGTAATGTCATAGATATTATACATGAGAGAGGAAGAGATGCGCCATTGGCGAAGATTCACTTCGACGATGGCACATTATCGTATATTCCTGCTACAGAAGGCACTAGCGTTGGAAGTAAAGTAGAAGTCGGAGTTGGCGCTGCAGCGACTGCGAGAAACATATTATCATTGGAATCAATTCCAGATGGAACTCCAATTTGCAATATCGAAAAGAACTTTGGCGATGGCGGCAAGTTAATTAAATCCGCAGGTTCTTCGGCCATCATTTTTGCTCATAGTGCTGAAGGGGTGACACTAAAATTCCCTTCTGGCAAGTTTCTTATAGTAAACTCGAAATGTAGGGCCATGATCGGAACAGTTGCTGGTGCTGGCAAAAAAGAAAAACCATTTCTAAAGGCAGGCAACAAAGCAAAATACATGCAGGCACACGGAAGGCTGTATCCGACAGTTAGAGGCATTGCGCAGGCCGCAGTCTTTCACCCGCATGGTGGTGGACGGCATCAGCATATTGGTAGGCAGTCATCAGTAGGCAGAACTACTCCACCTGGACGAAAGGTCGGAATTATCTCGCCAAGAAAAACAGGCCGTGGCCGAGTGAAAAAAAGATAATATATCATCTCGTACGTCATTCATTTTCTTCTTTTTGAAGGCGCCATAAAAAGAGCCGCTTGTTATCACGGTTAATATCTTCCTATTACTTTAGAATATTCTAGGGCATTTGGATAATTAATATGCTATAAATCATTGTTATATTATTAGATCTCCCGGTCTTCGAAAACCGCAAGGAATATGACAAAGTTTGTTTGTTTACTTTGGAAGTATTGCCTTCATAAGGAATGGTAATTTTATGTGTTATAATGAATTTAACAACTATATCAAATCGCAAGACTTGATCTTTTAATTGGGCATATTAAAAATAGTATATAATACTTGTTTGGACGTATTAATCGTAAACAATGGATTTTATAGAGGTTATAATTGAAAAGATGGAACAAGCTATTCGCCGGGAAGACAAGTTGCCAAGGCTTACTGCTCTTAAGAGATTGCAATTAGAGGAACAAGGCGATCCATTCAAAATACTTATTGGAACTATTCTATCTGCACGTACTAGAGACGAAAACACGACAAAGGCTGTCACTAGCTTATTTCGAAAATTCAAGGATGCTAAAGAACTGGCAGATGCAGACATAGCTGAAATCAGATCACTAATTCGCAGTGTCGGATTTTACAATATAAAAGCTATGACGATAAAAAAGGTCTCGAAGTTAATAGTTGAAAAGTTCAATGGATGTGTTCCCCATGATATAGAGCATCTTCTAGAACTACCAGGAGTGGGCAGAAAAACTGCCAATTGCGTTTTAGTATATGGTTTTAACAAAGAGGCAATCCCGGTTGATATTCATGTTCATAGAATTTCCAATCGGTTGGGCCTTGTGAATACAAAAACTCCTAAGCAGACTGAAATCGATCTAAGTTCTGCCGTAGATAGAAAACACTGGCTTAAAATAAACCAAACTTTTGTTACATACGGCCAAAATATTTGTAAACCAATAAAGCCAAAATGCAATGTTTGTGATTTAAAAGACATATGTAAATTTTATCAAAATGTTATTAATATTAATTAAGACTTTTCTCTCTTCTTAACTACCAAAAATGCAACAACAGTTCCCCCTACACCTAGCAACATACCAAGAGGCAAGTAATATATTGGTGAGTTTGTGAGATCGCCGAAGGCCACGTCAAATGATATGTTTCCTGCATATGTATTAATCGGTGATTGTGGGTCATCCTTACCATAAGCTGCAATTGATCCAAGGTTGAAGCCATTCACCGATAATCTATCAACAATAATCCTTTTACCGTTAGTAATAGATAGGCCCTGATTATTTGCATGTGCTATGATTATAGGCTGTTCCCTAGACCATCCATCAGTATTTCGCTCGTAAACTCTAATATACCCTGCATCATGTGTATTTATAGCTGCCCAGAATTTTTTTGAAACATCACTGAACATTGCTATTTCAATAAATTTTTCGCTCGGAGGAGGTTCCTTAAGTATTACAATAGCCTTTGCGTCTTGCCTAACAGCGTATGACAGGTTATTCTGGATTGTCAAGATCCAATTAGTAATTTTAGGTTTCTCGTAAACATATAATATTGGATTTTTCCTGTCACTATTTGCTGCTGTAAATGGTAGAACGAATCTCTCATTATTTTTTGTCTTAACTACTTGGTATTGATGTTGCAGGATACTTTGTTGTTGGTTTTGAGCAAAAGATGATACTGGAACAAACATTATGATGAATATTATCAAAACTACTGGAACCTTATTCGTCATAGATATTCATAAGCAATTAAGTAATATTAGCTATTCTAAACCACTAAATTCTGCGTATCTCTATGCCAAATCTCATAGTCCTCATTTGTCTCTTCAGTGAAACTCATCTTGTTTGAAGCTATCACCATGTAAGTCCATATTGTAATAAGTTTGAAATCTTGATTGATTATGTGTAGTAATTAGTGGACATTCGGCTTTATCGTCATATTTATAGATGTGAAATAAATCGCATTTTGCCATAAATAAGCTGAAGAAACATCAATATTGACGTAAAACAGAGTGTCATTTGTAAAATCTATTAAGCTGTTACATAAGCTTTTAAAGCAGTACATAGACGTACTTTTATCAAGCCTAGGAAATTTTCTGAAAGAAAAGAAAGACCTGCTAATGAGATTACGGCAGATGACTTAAGCTTTTTTTTAACCGCTATAAGGGGATACAGTGGATATCCAAAGGTTAGAGACTTGAAAAGATTGCTCGGCCCGAGGTTGAGCCTTATCAAGATAAATGCAATCCTCAGATACCTAGTCAAATCAAATAGTTTGGAAATAGACCTCGATGGAAATATCATTTGGTCTCGTCAAGAAAACATAGATCGTCAATTGAGCTTTGGCGAAGCAGCTAATATTTCGCCAGAATTTCTCGAATATTTTTCTGCAAAAATTAGAGAAGATACGGAAGTAAAGGATGACTATTAATGTCAATCCTTATTGCAAAAGCAATATAGGAGGCCTACTGGAATTAGCAACGGTTATACATACTTATGCTCGTTCCACATATCATGAGTTTATCTGCCGCTATTCTGTTCCTCTAGTAATGCCGCCAGTTACTTTTGTCTTCGAAACTCCAAGATCTCTAGCAGTGATGTCTGGAGATACACATGGAGATATTTCATACTTATCTTTTCCAATTGGATGTAGAATATTGCATGAAATCATATTAAAATAACAATCATTTTATTAACAATCGCAATATCTAATCCTTTAGAAGGAAGAGTATTATTATCTTAGCTGTTCCCTTTGACTTGGATGTACTGTCCTTTGTTTTCATCAATATTAATGCAGTGATTATTATAAATGCCGCCTGGAATATTTCTGTAACTATAACCTACTCCATTGATTGTTAATGCTCTTCCGTTTGTAATTGGATTTGGTACCCTTGTTAGTACATAGAGAATCATCAAAACAATTGTACCTCCTATTCCCATATAATACCAAATTCTTCCCCATCGTTTTATGAGTGGTATTGCCCAAAATCACTAGGCGATTCCAGCTACGATAAAGAATACAGTAAATGCAGATAGCCCTCTGCTAATCCCATTGAGTGCTAACACGAGATGCAGTATTCCCGCTATTCCTGTTGTAGCTCCAGCCAGCACATAGTAAAGGCTCTTATGCATTCAACCTTTTAGATGTGTATCAGTTTATTTATTTTACTGTTCTTATTAGCTGCACATATATATTTTCTATCTGATGAATGGATGAGGAATAATAAGTTCACCTTAACATATGTTGTTTGTCAAATTACAATATCTTTGAATTGCGTGTATACTTGTAAAGCATTATTCTTATCAGATCACTATCAAGAGACCTATTCCAATACAGATCAATTCATTATAACCATACAAGTTGAGCATTCGCTCGAGTATATTTATCATTGAATTGTATGTAATTGGAATTCTTTTTATTTTATTTCTTTTTATCAAGATGTTGTTGTTATTTATTTTTGTGCCTTCGGATCTTTCTATTACGCTTATTTAATTTTAACAATATCAATCCTGCAGATCCCCAGAGAATTACTGCTATAATATTCTGTTGTATGAACCATGCAACACCTCCTAACACAGCAAAAATCATACCTAAAATTCCCATAGCTTGTCTATACTTTATCCATACCATTGGTAAAGCATCTAGTGTTACCTATATTATATTGTGGAACACTTCAATAATGAAGTAATAATTGACTATTCTATGAACAAGTGTTTATCATGATATAGCGTAATTAAGTACTTAAACCTGCAGTATAAGTTTATTGATTAAGAATGTGCGTATTCTTTCATATACTTTAGCAGTCTTTTCTACGAATGGCGAATGACCCGCATCCCCTATTTTCTCAAATTCAGCATGTTGTAGCACTTGTATAAATTTATCAGCATATTCTATTGGTATGAGATTGTCCCGTGTACCCCATATGATCAAACAAGGAATATTTTTAATCTGCATTAATCTTTCGGATTCAATCTTCGTTGTCGTGCTGTTGTAGAAAGCTGATTCGAACGCATGTCTTGCACCAGGCTTTTCGATTACATGGTTGAATAGATCTATAACTAAAGAAAGCTGCAGTATAATCATGTTTACTCTTAATATAATTATCTTGATATAATTTTTTGTGGATACAGGTTCTCCTTTTTGCTTAATAGAAAATTGAAGTAACATTAGTATTAGTTGTATTACTGTAATTTCTGTCTGTGCTTCAGATCTATAAATTACTCACGTATCTTTCTTGCTACAGCTTTCAAAAAAGCAATGTACTCACATGAAGCATGATCCAAGATAGCTGGAGTCTAATTTTGCTTTTCAGCAACTGCATGCGTAATACTCCATTAGAGAACTATGATCCACGGTTAAATATGTTTGATCATAATATATGGAGATGGCTTATCGAAAAAACTATTATATGAACGTATATGTAAGAACCCATTACATCTACTTTATTATCCTTCTACCTTTTCTTTTATCGCGGGTACTTGGCTCCTCTTTGTTTGATATGGGAGTAGATGGATGACTAACTTTGCGAGTTGGTTTTGGTTGCTCGTCTAATTCAAGTTCCTTAGCTTCCTCAGTACTCTGGCCAGGTTTCGCAATTTCTTTTTTATTATCACTCATATTCAGATTCTATTTAACACGACATGTCCTAAGAAGGTTATTGGCATATGCAAAGATAAGGAGATGATAATATTGCCAAACAACTCTTATTATTTCCAGTGTATTAAATTAGTATTAGTTTCTGCACATAGTATTAGCCTTCAATCAGTCTTAGATAACTGACCAATAACGATCATATAACCCACATAACCATTATTTCTTGCTCCATTTTGTCCAATATTGATAAGAGATGATGATTTACGCTAGGGGAATTTTTAAGTAACAATATCTGATGCTACAAACGAAAAACAAAAGCAGGTTAACTGTTGAAGACAAACGATAAAAAGGCACAATGTCAGATGAGAACGAAAATATGGAATCTCTTCAAATCGTGACAGCAGCTAAAAGAAAATACAAGAATATTAGGGAGATTTATTTACCAAAGAACGCTTTGACATTTGGCCTGTACAAGTAATATATGATTATCGCATAAATGATTATCTCAACTATTGCTTCAGTATGTCTAGCAGCGAGAGAAGCAAGACCGAAAATAATTCCTATTCCCGACAATATCAATGTTATAGTCCAGGCCCACCTTCTGCCTTTCCACAGACCATAAGCCATAACAAGACTTGCTATACCAACTACTATGAGAACAATACCTACTCCGACTATCAAAGCCGGGATACCTACCGCTATTGATATTAAACCGGCAATTACGTTGAGGGCTGCTATTATCGTTACACCTAACGGCCTATGCTTAGAAGTTTCCATCAAACAACCTTCTTAACAACAAGCGCATAAACTACAATATAATATGGTTAGACGAATTTTTTAAATTATGAATTAAATAAAGTTGACTTATTGTTAATAATTGCTTTTATAATTATATTGTTTTGCTTTTTGTTTCCTCTTTTCGTTATCATCAGGATAATTTTCTTGGGCGTTTGATCATATGTGATTACAGTACATTATCAAAAGCTAGAGGTTTGCTCAATGTTAAGATCGTCAGTGATATATTAATAAGACAAAAGCGAACCATTCTATCAATTATTGAATCTAAAACAGTGGTGCGATCTTGATGAAATCATCTATAGTTCACAGACAGATGAGGAATACAAACAATATGCCGGTTTGGATTTTAGAAGAGAAATAATAGAACGACTCGCGGAAGTGAAAATAATTAACTCTGAGATTTTTATCAATTTTCTTTCTAACCCCAGGCCTCTTCTTCTTGGAGCAATAGAAGATGTTGCATACTCTAAAACCAAGAAGCTTGAACTCGAATTGCACAAAACCAGAAACGAGAAGATATCCTCATCAAAATATAGGTTTAATGGTTCTCCAGTCAACTGGAGCAGTTGGCGTCACTTCAACAGTCATGAAAAAGAATCTACAAAGCGTAAGGAGGTATTTGATGAATTCATATTAAAAACTAAACACATAGCGCCGATTGTAGAAACGAGATTCTTGTCAATAAAGCAAGTTTACGAAGAATACAACGCTAACAAGGCTGGGATCAGGGGAACGAATGATATCAAATTAGACCCAGTTTCATCTTATTTGGAGCAAGAAAATATTTCATATGATAAATTAATTGATTTTATAAAGTACATGGGACAAAGAGCAAAGAAACCGTTTAAAGATGCATTAAGTGATATTGGCAAGTCAACCATTGGTGCAGAACCAAATTATTATGATGACTTTTATTTTTTCAGAAATAAAATATATTCTGACATAGAGCATAACTTTTCCTATGTTGATCCAGTTGTTGAAGTACAAAAGATATTAGCTGCCATGGAATTTGATTTGTCTAGGATCCATTTTGACACAGAAGACAGACGGAAGAAGTACCCATCACCCATATGCTTTTTCGTAAAGATACCTATTGACATACGAGTGCTCTATAAGCGAGAGAGCCCGTATTTTGATTTTCAATCTTGTTTTCATGAAACTGGACATGCTATGCATGCTAGTTCTATAGATCCAAGAAATGATTATTGGGACAAATACAGAATTCCGATGGGCATAGCAGAGATATTTTCCATTTTTTTGGAAAGGTTGACAAAAAATGCAGATTATATAAGCGCATTAATTGATGCGCTCAATAATAACCTTAACAATCTTAATTACCGTGATAACACAATTGCCAAACTAATATCAGAGAACCAATTCATGGAATTGTTTTTTGTCACGTTTTATGCATCAAATTCATTAATGAAGTTAGCATATTGGAAGGAAAACTTGTCAATACATAAAGCATGTAAACTTTACTCCAGGTTAATAAAAGAATACACAGGATTTGAGATGCCCGGAGAATATTGGTTACTACATCACATTCTTCCCGAATCAATAATGTATGTGCCAAGCTACCTGCTTGCTGCTGTAAGAGCAGCAGAATTAAGTGCCCATATGAAAGATAAATTTGGAGATAAGTGGTGGAACGAAAAACAAACTGGCAAGAACCTCAGAGAGATAATGGGTCCTGGAGCAAGCATAGACTTGTCAATGTTTTCTAAATTAGATAGCAGTGTTTTCTTAAAAGAAATAACATAAAAGTTTCAAATCTAGGCAATAATTGGCGGAAGTTGCTGCTAAAAAGACTGTAGAAGAACACTGATGAACTTGAATTATTATGAACGGACCAGCAGATTTTGTCTATTCAGAAGAATGTAACCAACGTCTTAATTCCATAAGACCGCAGTGTAGAAGAAGAGGTAAGTATCATGGGATTGCTAGGAACACTTGGATCGATCATTGTCGGTATAATAGTACTAATAATAATAATTGCAATTATAGCTTTATTAGTAAAAATTGGTTTTTATGATAATTTTGGCTATAATCATCGGTACGGGATTCTGGATTTACGGCAGAATAAAGGATAGATAGCAACTTTGAACCCGACGGTCAGGAAATGGTGTTATAATATTCAAGCAAAAGGTGGGCTTTGCCTGCTTAACATTTTTGCTGCTCATTATTAGTCTTGATCCTAAAACTAGAGGTTACCGTTTCTGTTTTTTCTTTCCTTATCGCATTACGCAACTGCGTCATACGTTAATGCTAAAAACGAAGAAGGCGAAGGTCACTTTAGCCATTCAAGGGATTTTTCCATTAATCCAAAAAGGTGGACCAATTCATTCTTTGCAAACAGGCACCGATGGGTGGTATGCCTTTGATCATGTTATTACAGGAAATCCAAGATGAAGCATATTGTTAATCAAGACTTTAAAATACTGGATCATGTGTTCCAATTTACTATTTATGTGTCGTAGTTATCTCAAACTAACTAGATTTTTAATTGTATAGTTGATTATTTCCGACTTATTACCATAGTTAAATAATATTATGATGAATTATCACATTGTTTTTGATCCTCTGGAAATACTGGGATGATAGCCGTACAACTAGGCAAGAAAATGGGAGCAAGAGTTATTGGTGTTTCCAAAGACAATTGGATAAAGACTGATTTTGGAGCAGATTACATTATAACTGATTATGATAAAGTAGTCGAGAACGTAAAAATTTTACTCAAGGAAAGATGGCAGATGTAGTAGTTAATTCTTTAGGCATTGGTACATGGGATAGTAGCTTTGCATCTGTTGGTATCAATGGAAGGCGGATAGCGTTCGGAGGTTTAACTGGCGCAGATGTTAAACTAAATGTCCAGGCTCTCTATTCGAAACAAATAATATTAATAGGTCTACTGGCGGTACAAGAAAAGAACTGCAAGACCTCATATACATATCGTCATCTAAACAACTAAAAGTTAGGGTATGTAAAAAGTTTAATCTTGAAGATGCTAAAGAAGCATTACAGTCATTATTTGCAAAAGAAAGAGATGGCAGAATTTTTTTGACTGTTGCTTAATAGAGAAGATTGACGAGAGCCGAAAGGGATTCGGATTTTTAGCTTTATCGATTGTAATGATACATTGTTAGTCCGCTACTGATGGCTAGCGTTCAGTGACAATTTTTGGCAAAAAAATCTCTGGCAAAACAACTTTTACCATATTCTGAGAATTTCGAGAGAAAATATCCTAGTTGGTGGGATACATTGATTGGTATTAATGTTATTGATCTCTCAAATATGCAAACAATCATACTTTATGTATAGTTAATGTCCGTAATTCATGTCGTATTCATCAACACGACGAAGATAATATTTACGTTCCTATTTCATATATTTTTCTTATCACATGTTTTACTGACACTACGGCAGGCGAATCAATAATAATCCATTACAATAAACGTAAGATGACTTTTGGTATCTTGGTGATATTAGTTGTAACTCTAATGCTTGGTTGTTCTTTTTCTTACCCTTATGCTTCTGCCTCCACATTACAGTCAGCAAATCATCATAAAGCATTTGATAAAAAACAAGACGGTGGCAGTAATTCTAGAGATGCAAGTAATAGTGGCAGTAGTGATAATAATGATAAATCTAGTACTAGCAGCTCCGATAAAACTCTTGGTCATGCAGATGATTCGCCTAGTGATAGGCGTAGAGGTAGTAGCACTTCAGACGCTAGACGTTCGGACAGTTCACATAATTTAGGTGATAGTGATAATAGAAATAAAAATACTCGCCAAGACACAAATAATGGCGGCAATACGGGCGAAAGTCAAGGAAGAGGAGAACACACAACATGTGAACAAGGATCAAACTGTACTGATCAGCAAAGCTCAAGCGCTCTTGATCGTTCCAAAACTGCCACTACCGCTACAAAACAAGAGGATAATGCGCCGTTCGTTTTATCGTTACCATTTCCTTAAAAACACACATACTCGTATTTCTCTGTGCTTCCTATTACCTTTAAAGACGACATATAATTAATGGAGTTTGTAAAGAAAGTTTATTATTAATGATAGGATTGCTTCATTGGAAAATGACGTGGAAGGCTTCTCCCAGCCGATAAAAAAGTAGCCCATACGCGCCATTTCCAGCTTTAATGTATTATTTTCTATCATGGATTTGCTGGGTTCATTATACGCTGGAAATGCAAGGAGTGGGAACACAACAGATAATTCAGCAATTTATAAGGAAAATACTTGAAATATCCCAAAGATAAACTGCGTTTACTACATAAAATATACAGGCATAAAATAGTTCATTTGTCACAACCATGCAACGTTGTATGATAAACAGATCATTGCTTGGAAACACGATGAAAGGATTCCATCAATGCATTCAAATATAGAGCAGAAGCCAGCCGATCCAACGATTCTTGGTTCCAATGGTAAGATTCACTGCTACGCACAGCATATTGTAAGGTACTACGACAAGTGAGTTATATGAATCAATACTCCTAGAGATGGAATTATAATTAAAATATTTTTGTGATAACCATATCCTATATGTAGAAATTCATATGACAATATTACTTACCCTTGTTGTCCTTAATTTGATAGTTACTTATTATGTAGCAAATATAGTTCCCCGATATGCATCATTCTCATAATACATAAAATCATCAATTGATGCTCGTTCTGATACAGTTTCTGGCTACCCTTAATATTATTTTAATTAGCAACGATAGCAATATGATATATATGCCTATAACAAGCAACAGCAAATCTCTGAAAAAAGCTAAGATTTCCAGTTTATCCTTTGCTTGTCCATGGCACTCTTGACAGTAGACAGCATATTATCAATCTTGATGATTTTCCTATCTAATTCATTATTATATAATTAATAAAAAATTTTTTAATACAATCTACAGTTCTCAAAAAAAATGCTATTTTGAGTTCAGCAAAATTTGTGTGATAACAAGCGAAAACAGGTGATAATAGATCACTACGACTTGATAATAGAAGGTAGCAAGGAGGTCATGCATGAAAACATACTGATAACATGGTGTACAAGCTGGTAACAGGTTATTTTTTGTTTCAAATGCGGCTTTTATAACTATGATAGATATATATAACAATAGAATTTGATTCAAACCTCGTATTAAGCAAGAAAGAAAGAGAAGAACATGTTTTAGACCTGCACTTTAACCAGAACAAAAACTATAGACAAATAGCTCAAAAGATGAAAATGTCTCTTCGTGATATTGAAGAGATTGTAAACAGAGCAAAGGAAGAAAAAGAACGACAGGAGCACAAATCATTATCTGTACAAGCTTATGATAAATTTTCCAAAGGCAAGACCTCGTTGCAAGTATCTATTGACCTGAATATCGGACAGGCTCAGACAACACAATATTATTGATAATATTTGCAGCTAGTTGGGCTCGATATTACTACGAATGGGTGTATCGCAGGTAATTAACTTATTGAGGATTGCCAATAATTGTCTACCGTCAGTTCAACGTAGGTATAACCAGCTACAAAACGAAAAAATACTTTGGAATCTATCATCACAGATAAATCTGTAGAGGTTCAGAATCTAAATGGTCAGATAAGAGATAAGCAAGAAAATCTAGAAGCTATTAAATCAGAATGCAGAGGGGAGGCAGCATTACTAGAGGGTTTACTACAGCAAACAGCAAAAGTACAGGCATTTGTGTATAACTACAAAAACAATGAGGAAGAGCATGTAGAAGTCATAAAGAGTATTGAGAATAAAATATCTGACTTCCTATCAGACAAAAAGACGCTTTGAAGATAGCCATTATCTCTGTCATCGAGTCTACGCGAAATAATCCAGAAAAATACTCCGCCTTGATCTATCACAACAATTATAATCAAAGCTCAATATTATCATCAACAGGTAGGAAAGACAACAACAGCAATCTATTGGATGCTAGTAGACAAGTGATACTACCACCACCGCCATATGACGGCTATATCATTGTATTATAATGATATAATGCTACAGGAAGCAGGAAGGCTATACAATATCCTAGTAGAGTAGTGGTACTGAATGCTTTTCCTAGATTAATTAGCGTATTGTGAATGCAGACCAACATCCATGTACACATAATAGTACTTGTTGGAGTAGTTATAATGAGGATATAGCGATGAAGCAGACTCCCTAGACTTTGAGTAAACCATAGCAAAAACTTATTTGTTGGTAATATGTCATACCTCTTCCTCATATTATGAATTCTGGAAAGTTAGTTATAATTGTAATTCCATCAATAATAGCTGTAATCTTTTCTGTATTTGTAACCATTGGCATTATGGCTGATGTAGCAGATAGGGTTGAAAAAGATAGGCAGTTGAAAAATAAACTTGATAATGTAGTTGTGTTAACGCCACCTCCGAGGCCGTACATAGGTCCTAAATGAAATTTGCTAGCTACTGCTAAAAGGCCCTGTGTACACGAACGTATCGTCCAGTATTCTACTATATTATCTAATTGTTGTGAGCTAGCATCAGCTGTTTCATTATAGCTTTCATGGCCTTTAGCTTATTTTGCAAATATAGTTTTGGGCCAAATATTGTAATTGCGTACCTAGCGGCTAAGCCTGATATTACAATAAATAGACTCATCATAGATTTTTAGTGGTTAATTTAACAGCTTTTATTCATATAAACATTCAAAACATTTTCCATATCTACTTTCAAATTGAACTATACAACAGTTTCCACATGATTGGCTTTTCTCTTTCTCAGTATTTCTTTACATTCTCTACTACTTGGTGTTAGTCTTAGCTGCATACTACAGCAGGGACAAAACAATCCATTATGATACATGTAAACTTCACGTCTTCAATATTTTTTACCGTCAAGATAATTGCTTTTACCAAATACCATGAGAGTGAGTATTATTTACAGAAAGATGTCAAATTTCCTTCACATCTCCATGCTATACTTTTCAATATCCATTGTAGCTGTCTTAGTAGTTAGTTGAGAACTAAAAATAGCATAGTAACACTTTGTATTGGCTCAATATTATTATGGTCTAATAACAAGTATCAGTCCCAGGCGGCTATGTTTTTTTCCGCGACTATACTTAGAGGTTTTATCCTCACAAGCAATTCTCCTTCTGTACTGTTCCTAGTACCAAAAGATTCTGCATTGTCTTTTCCCATATATCTTTCCGCTATTTTAGTTGCCCATTTAAGAAGTTCATTTTGATTAAATTGTTGTATTTCTGCAATACCGTATACTGTCACAAATGAGAACGGCGGTGTCTGATCATCAATGCAAATACATACCCTGTCGTTGCGTTGAATATTTCTTGCCTTGACTGAAGTACTACCAGTGGTAAAGATGATATCGTCACTATTATCAATGTCATCTAGTATAAACCAGATCGGAACAACATGAGGGCTTCCATCTTTTTTAACTGTTGCGAGCTTGCCGGTTAATGTGTTTTGCATAATGAATTTTGTGATTTCTTTTTTGGACATTTCAGCCATTATAATTACTAACTTATCTATACAGGAGATATAAGGTACACGTAATACGTCAGGTACAGAGGATGCACATATGAAGTTACCCATAATGACTTGTAATATGTTATAAGGAGATAATTCAGAGCGTTACCAGATTATGAACAAACCTACAGGTTTCAAGCACAAAACCATTTCTATAAGACTATACAATATTAAAAAACTTGAGTGAACCACGCTGCCATGCCGTAGCGGTAATCTATTTTGATTAGACAATAATTACGGTACTGACCTACTTTAGTAGAAATATTTTTTATAGAAATTGTATTTTGTAATTTATTGATTAATATAGTGGTTCGGCCCATAGAGCAAAGCGATGCAGAGAGCTGCGGCAAGATTGGATATAAGGCGCACACCTAACAATCAGTAGGTCAGTCGATAGATGTGTATTAAGTATTGTTTTCTTCATTATACGATCCTTTTAAAGTGGAACAATCTGCAAACATCCAACCAACTGAGCATTGAAATAGACCCCTTATGGTATGTGCATTCCCTTAGCATGCACTTGACACCATAAGGGGTTCTCTTATTATCATAATCATTTAAATTGGAATAATCAAATAAGCAAACATCTCAAGTGAGTGAAAGTATCTCAAAAGTCATATTAGTAACTTTATATCCTGTTTTTTGTTGACTGCGGAAGATTCTACATTATCTACAGCTTTAGGTAGGAGGAGCAGAATGGCGATTATATCATATGCTGTTATAGCCTTATCCTTGATTACGA
>JBKPMB010000279.1:0-3501 GCA_046731995.1 Thermoproteota archaeon
CGAAGCCCTAGGGATAGGAAGAACAAAGGCAGCTGGCGAATCATTATTACGGCATGGCAAGAGCACTATTATCACCCTGGTAGATGCAGGTTGCTACCTGCGATCTGAGGGCGACCCCAGAACGTATCAACTCAATAGAAAAAGCCATGCGAAGGTAACAAACAATAAATAATAATAATTTGTATTCAGCCGTATTTTATTTGCGCCTGAGCCCTGATTTTATATGATAAGCAATAATAATCGTATCCGCATATCAAGATACAACCAATTTTACAAGATACAGAATTTGTTGATTTATTTTAAAAATTCGCTAATGCTAATATATAAAAAATATAATATCATCGTCATTTTCGTGCTTTGACTAACACGAAAACTGCTACTGCGCCCATCATTCCACCCAAGACAAGCAATACTTGTAAGGGAAATCCTCCGGTAGCAGTCACCGTTCCGGCCGGAGCTTGTGCAGACACATATGCAAGTTCGCTATTTCCTGATTTTTGTATTTTTGAGAAACCGGCTAATTGGAGCTGTGCGCTAGGAGGAGGAGTCGACGAATGAATAGAAACAGGTGAATTATCTATCGTTGCGGTTGCATCCCTGACTTGCTCAGTAAAAGTGCCTTCCCTAAAACTGCTCTCACCTAGTGAATAAACAGAGACTGCCTTAGCTCCTCCTTGTTCCACATAACCTGAACCTGCTGCACCGGCTACACTTCCAGTAGGGTCAAAAAGGAAATGCCATCTATCCATTGGTATACCAATGCTCTGAAAGTTAAGCAAAGGGTCTTTCATGACAGCACTTGCCTGTGAGTTCAAAAGCTTTTGCGCCAAATCTGGATTGGTGACCTGGATCAAACCAATCGGATAGTTAATATTTATATTACCGTATTTGGGTGCGTCGACTACCAAAGGACCGTTGATCGATATACTACGCCAATCCAAATCAACGACTGCCCCCTGTGGCGAATTTGGGTCAAGAACATATTTAGTAATTGTTGGCGTAAAATCAACTTTATAAGAAAGCTGGGCTGTATCTGCCTGCCCAATGATATCCGCTGAGTAAGATAGGCTTCCATTCATAACTCTTACAGGGCTTTGCTTTTGGGCTGCGATGGCTTGATTAAAAGCTGCTATTACGTTTGACATTCCAGGTTCTGTGCCGTTCAGCTTAAATGTAATATGCTCGCTTTTTCCATTAAGAGATTTAGCAAGCGGACTTCCCGGCTGATATTTCAGAGTAATGAATCTGACACCACTAAACGCAGGGTTTGCCTCATCACGTGCTGGCACCAAAAGTCCTGTCATTTGGTTCGCAAAAGCCTGAGACGTAAAACCAGCAATTAAAATTGTCCCTAGAACCGAAAACACAAGCAGATTTGGGAAATCCACAACCAATTTGTAATAAAGCCTGCTTATAATCTTTCTTAAGAATGGTTATAAACCTTACAAGCAACGATACTTTGTAATGCTCATCATCGCATAATGATCAGATAATACTCAAACAATCTATATGAAATGCCAAAAAGCCGAAAATTATAGATTGTAGGTTGAACATAATATACTTTATCTTTGATTACTGTGCTGGCTGGTGGAAGTGGTTCTATTAAGCTGATTCGTGGGCTAGCCTCGCAAACTAAAGATCTGACAGTCATATCAAATGTGGGTGACAATATATGGCTTCACAGCCTCTACATCTGCCCAGATATTGACACCGTAGTTTATGGTTTAGCGGGTTTGCTTGACAAAAGACAGGGATGGGGAGTAAAGAATGATTCATTTGGATTCCTACGCCAAATGGAAATGTTAGGACAAAGAATGTGGTTTAAAATTGGTGACGGGGACCTCGCTACGCATTTACTTAGAACTAACATGCTTAAGAACGGCAAAAATCTAACTCAAGTTACAGAATGGATAAGTAGTAGGTATGGCATCGAGGAAAAGGTCGTTCCAGCGACTGATAATTCAATGGAAACAAAGATAGTAACTGACAGAGGAGAAATGCATATTCAGGAATTCTGGGTAAAATATTCTGCACAGCCCGATGTTCTTAATATAGTTTATAGCGGTGCAGATAAATCCTTGGTTAATCCAAAAGCAATTGATGCGTTGAGAATGTCTGAGATAATCGTTATTGCACCAGGCAATCCAATAACCAGCATAGGACCGATCCTATCAATAAAAGGCATAAGAAAGGAGCTCATAGACCAGAAGAAAAAAATAATCGCAGTTTCTCCCATGATTGGAAATGAGGCTATAAGTGGACCTGCCGCAAAATACATGTTGGCGATGAATCTTGAAAATTCCCCAATTGGGATTGCTAGATACTATTCTGATTTTCTAGACAAGTTTGTAATTTCTGTAAGTGACCATCATCTCTCGGCTGAGATAAACGAACTTGGCATCAAACCGTATGAAGCTGATATTATTATGAGGAACGATGATGATGAAGTCCGTTTGGCATCGTATTTGCTAAACCAGTCTAAAAGTCTTTGAATTGAAAATATTCGCGATCGTTCCTGCTAAGCAATTTGAAAAAGGAAAATCAAGGTTGGCATCATTGCTTGATATTCGCGATCGAGTTAAACTTGGAGCATTGCTTCTTGACTCTACACTCCGCACCCTTGAAAAGGCAACTGCAATATCCAACACAATCGTTGTTTCTAGCGATGTACGTGCGAAGACAATAGCAAAAATACATGGTGCAATATTTTTAGAAGAAGGTAAAGACATAGGCGTAAATAATGCAGTAACTTTAGCCAACGGCTATTGCATTCAAGCCGGTGCTGACGCAACAATTGTGGTACCGCAAGATTTACCATTAGCACTATCTAAAGATATAGATACCATCTGCAATGCCGCTAAAAATTGGCATAAGTGTCTGATCATATGTCCGTCAGCAAGATGCGATGGATCTAATGCTCTGCTACGAAGACCCCCAAACCTAATTGAATCCTATTATGATAACAATAGCTTTGATAAGCATATCAACGCTGCAAATAAGGCTGGAGCCAAAATCAAGATAATTTTATCACATAGAATGATGCGAGACCTTGACACTGTCGAGGATGCACAATATCTGACACAAAAAACACCTACATGTAAGCCCCTAGTTTACTTAAGATCAAAAATTTGCTAGGGCAAAAATATCGATTATGCAATTTTTTATATTTTCTTAAAATGCTTAAGAAGCCCGTCTCGTTTTACACATAAAACAAGATTATGTCATTATAATACAGGATACTCGTTAAATACGCTTATCTACATAACATTACGATGCATCCAGAATTAATCGCCAGAGCCATATCAGGTATGATATCCCCTCGTGCTAGTATTGATGAATTCATGGCTAATTCTATGATCTTTAGCAAGACTGTAGCAAGAGATGTTCTCCATTATCTCCATCTTAGGGGTGTAGGTTCCATTTCTAATGGGGTCATAACGTTCTTTCCATCTGATAGATTGAAGACTGCTCTAATGGCATTGCAATATGGATGTGACATTG
>JBKPMB010000280.1:0-15717 GCA_046731995.1 Thermoproteota archaeon
TTTATCTATTGCAGTACAAAGAGGATTAGTAGAATATTCTGAGGTAAGAGATCTGTACCGAATTACAAATGCAGGTTTGGTATTCTTAGATAAGTATGCTCATCTTCTTAGCCTTTTGCCTAAAATTCCGGAACAATCTGATTTGCCTTATCAATACAGAAAACAAGAGAAAACAAAGGATAGAAGTTCAGTTGTTAGTGAACCTATCAGAAAATGAACTTATCTTTAGTAGCTTTGCTTTACCTGCTTGCTCAATTATTTATTTCAAATCGTCGATACATGTGTCATGACAATTGATAGGCAGCGTCTATTTTTCTGTACTAATCTAACTCCTATTCTAAAGCAGTTTGAGTCCACCCGTAACTTTGTCTATCAATTCAGCGGGGGCTGGGCCTATTCCTATGCAAGTAGTAGTCCCAGGCGGAAGTTGGGTCAAGCCACTATCATGAACTTCAACCACTATCAGATCTAGGCTCTCTGCGTGCTGTCTCACCTTCAAAAGTTCATCAAAACTGTTTATCTTTACTACGACTTTTGCCTGACCTGAGCGATACCAGGGATTAAACCAGTTGATATTTTCGCGCTTTGTCTTTTCCACTCCCAATACTGCTGCATGAGCTACTTGTGCGGCAATTTTGCCTACAGTCATCGCCAGATCCTTCCTAACAACTATTACTTGCTTGTACACCCTTATTATTATACTAATATGATTTAATTAATAGGGAAAGATATAGATTTCTCGTCTTCTGTCATGTCAGATTGTTATGATGTAATAATAGCCGGTGGAAGCATCTCTGGTCTGCTTGCGGCTAGAGAAGCGGCTGCTAAGGGGCTCTCAGTTATCGTGCTGGAGGAGGATACCGAAATTGGGACTCCAGAGCATTGTGGTGGACTTGTAAGCCTTGATGCTATACAAAATCTAGGAATAGTACCTTCAAGTAATGCTATCCAAAACAACATTAAATATGCTAAGATTTGTTCCCCTACAAAATCATTTGAACTGAATGCGGAAAAACAAAAGGTAATTGTATTAGATAGACGGTTATTTGATAAACAGATCGCGTTTCAGGCCCAAAAAATGGGAGCAGAAATTAAGGTGAGATCTTCTGTGCTTTCTGTATCTAAAAAAGAAGGCACTGATGACATTTATGATGATAAATGTTCCTACATCATAAAGACCTCTGAGGGACGCTTATCTTGTAAATATTTTGTTGATGCTAGAGGAATCGGATCACTAATACATCGCAATAGACATGGGATATTACAATCTGCTCAATATGAAGTTTATGCTCCGTGGATCAGTCACGACACCATCGAGGTGAAGTTTGATCGAGATAGATATCCCGGTTTCTTTGCATGGATCATTCCCACAGGTTCAGAAAAAGGAAAGGTTGGCGTAGCTGGCAGATCAATTAATGCGGCAAATGTCTTAAAATCATACATGGATAGTAAAGGTGGAACGTATTCAGTGGTACGCAAAATTTACGCTCCAATTTGGATAATGGGACCGATCGAACGCTTTGTATCCGGACGTAATATTATAATTGGTGACGCTGCAGGGCAGACCAAACCTACTACTGCCGGAGGGATATATTCTTGTGGTATTGGAGGGATATTGGCAGGAAAAGCTATAGCAGTTTCAAAACAAAAAGATGATGATAGTTTGTTGCATGATTATGAAAAGAAATGGTTTTTTGTCTTCAAAAGCGAGTTTGAAAGGATGCTTATAATCAGAAAATTATTGGAAAGGTTGGATAATAAAGCAATAGATGAATTGTTCTCAACACTTTCAGAAGGGGAAATGAGAGTTGCATCTAAAATGAGCGATTTTGACTTCCATTCGACTGCTATATCGAAGATGCTGTATACGCCAATGGGCTCAAAAATAATAAAAACTGTGTTAGGCAATGAGGTCAGACGTCTGTTTAATAGCTAAGGAAGATATAAATTCGGATATTGATCTTTAAAGCAACTGTATATGTCCAAAGCCTTGCAATTACCAACTTGTACTTCATGTAATAGACCAATAATGCCAAATGACGAGTGTGTAAAATATTATTGTCCCAATTGCGGTTATGTTTTGATCTGGCGGTGTCAAAGCTGCAGAGAATTTGCTAGAAGTTACAAATGTGTAGGATGTGGATTTGAGGGACCATAGAGATGGGATCGCGGTTGGTTGCAAGAATTAGAATACTGCCTGCGGAAGCAGATTCTAATTTGGATGGTTTGATACTTGGCCTCAAAACAAAAATTCCTGAAGGCATCGAACTTAAGGCTCATGCTAAAGAGCCAATCGCATTTGGATTACATGCAATTATTGGCGACTTTCTAATAGATGATGATGAGGGCCAAATGGATAAGTTGGAAGATTCAATAAAAAAAATAGAAGGTGTTGGTGAAATAGAGGTAATTAACGTAAGCAGACAGTCTGTAAAAATAAAATAAAAAATAATAATATCATAATATGACAGTAATTTTTTTGCGGTATGGTCCTACGGGAGGAGGTTAGCATAGGAATTTGAGAAAGTCTCGAAGAAATGAATCAGAATCATCATCGCAAATACAATTAAGGGTAATAGAGGCGAAACATAGAGATGTAGGAAAACGTAGAGCACGAATTGATTCTGATTCAATGCAGAGGCTTGGAATTGAAGCCGGAGAAGTTATTGAATTAATAGGAAAACGTAGCACTGCAGTAACCGCATGGCCTGCTGACGAAGAGGAGAAAGGAATGGATATCATCAGAGTAGATGGACAGACAAGAAAGAATGCAGGCGTAGGATTAAATGAACTATTGTTTGTAAGAAGGGTAGAGTCAAAAACAGCAAAAACTGCTATTCTGAAGCCTCTTGTCAGTAGTAGTATTGCTGTGGACAAGGAGTTCTGTGAATTCGTCAAGAACAGACTTAGAGGTTTTCCAGTAAATGAAGGAGATGAAATATCTGTGGTAATCTTGGGTAATCCAATGGATTTCCGGATCGAAAAAGTCTCGCCGGCTACAATTGTAAAGATTGAACGCTCAACGAAATTGCATATCATGTCGGAAGCTGCTGTTAATAAGAACCCTAGAGTGACATACGAGGAAATCGGTGGACTTAAGGAACAGATTAAACGTCTTAGGGAAATAGTCGAATTACCTCTGAGACATCCAGAAGTAATTGCGAGACTGGGCATCGAGCCTCATAGCGGCATACTAATGTACGGTTCACCGGGCTGTGGGAAAACATTGATCGCAAAAGCTCTAGCAGCAGAGTCGCAAGCAAACTTCTACATTATAAATGGTCCAGAAATTGTAAACAAATATTATGGTGAAACGGAAGCTAGATTACGGGACATTTTCAAGGAAGCGAAAAATTCCGCGCCAAGTATTATATTTATTGATGAGATTGACGCGATAGCTCCTAAGAGAGAGGAAGCGTTTGGCGACGTTGAAAAAAGAGTTGTCGCACAGCTTCTTTCTTTAATGGATGGTATGTCAGAACGTGGAAACGTCATTGTGCTTGGCGCTACGAATAGGCCTGAAAGTCTTGACCCGGCATTGAGGCGTCCAGGCAGATTCGACCGAGAAATAGAAATCGGTGTTCCTAATGCCGAAGGTAGACTGGAAATTCTTCAAATTCATACAAGAGGAATGCCCCTAGCGAGTGATATTGATCTGCGGGAATTAGCTTCAGAACTTCATGGCTATACTGGTGCAGATATAAAAGCACTGTGCAGGGAAGCCGCCATGAAAGCACTACGACGCTATTTACCTGAAATAGATCTAGAGGGTGAGAAAGTTTCACCAGATGCACTTGAGGTTATAGAGATTACAAACAAAGATTTCAAAGAAGGAATGAAAGATATCATCCCTACCGCAATGAGAGAATTTTATGTTGAGGCTGCACGCGTAAGATGGAGTAGCGTAGGAGGGTTGTATGAAGCAAAAAGAACATTATATGACAATCTTATCACCGCAATAAAGGATCCTGAAAGTTTCTCCAAAATGGGAGTCAAACCACCTCGTGGCGCACTTTTGTTTGGACCTCCTGGTTGCGGCAAAACCCTTATCGCAAAATCCTTAGCAACTGAGGGTAATACTAATATAATAATTGTAAGGGGTCCTGAAGTTCTATCCAAATGGGTTGGTGAGTCCGAGAAGGCAATACGAGAGATTTTCAGAAAGGCAAAAGCTTCTTCACCGTGTATAATAGTGTTCGATGAACTTGACTCTCTAGCTAGACCAAGAGGTGAAGATGATACTTTTGGTAATGAAAGAGTACTTTCTCAGATTTTAACTGAAATAGATGATTCGAGCAACTCAGAAGTTATAGTTGTGGGCATTACAAATAGACCAGACCTCATAGATACCTCTTTGCTTCGCCCGGGACGGTTGGACTTGATAGTGTATATAGGTACACCAGATGAGCAAGCACGATTTGAAATTATCAAATTGGTGACTTCTTCTATGCCACTTGCCTCCGATGTTAATTTACAAGATATATCTCAATCGACAAAGGGCTTTAGTGGAGCAGATTTAGTTGCATTATGCAGAGAAGCAGCAGTCAGTGCTTTGCGTTCTAAATCTGCTGTTGTTTCTAAAGCTGACTTTGGAAAATCGTTACATGTAGTAAAGCCTTCCATAACAAAAGACGTAGAAGACTGGTACGAGTACATAAGGAAGAACGTTACGTCTGCGATGCCAAAGACAATAGATAAGGCATTTTATGGATAAAACAAGAGTACCATGAGTAGTTCTGTATTGATGATTGAAAAATAAATATATATCTATAAATATTGGTTGTGGAGTGGACACTAATGATAAATAAATATATACAAGAATATATATCTATGTATCTGGTACTACAAAAATAGATAGAATTGATATACCCCTTGTAATATAATAAAAATACTACAATAAAATGAAGTATCCTATACGCAACATAATTTATGAAAAAATAAAGCAGGCAGGCAACATGATGGATTCTGATCTAGTAAATGCCTTAACTAAAGATACCGTTGATTTGAATGAATCTGAGTTAAACAAGATTCTACTTGATCTAGAGATATACGGCTTAATAAGAGTCTCATGGGTTACAAAGGATAAACGGAGAATTGAAGCGGTAGTAGATTCTAGACAATAAATTTCTTCAATATAGTGAGAATATGAAGATGTATCAAGACTTCAAATAAGCCAAGTTGTTTAAGCTGTTGTATTAGCAGGTTTGTGAGTTCTGATACCATTTCGCAAATTGATTTAGTGCCCTTGTGCGATGTGAAAATCTATTTTTCATATTTCTAATTTGCAGCTGGCCAAAAGTCAGACTAGATCCTCTAGGAATAAATATCGGATCATAACCCCATCCGCCCTCTGTTATTTTATATGAAATATTACCGTGCACCTCACCTTTGAAACTTATAGGCTTTCTTTTTCCATCGTAGTATGTAAAATACGATCTGAATATAGCTGATCTTTTCTTTGAGTCAAGAAGTAATTTTAAGATTCCATTATTTCCAATTGTTTTGTATACATAGGATGAATATTGACCTGGAAAACTATTTAACTCATGTATGAATAAACCATCATCCTCCACAATAACGGGCTTTGAGACTTCTGCAAAAGCACTCTTTGCTTTACTTATAGCAATTGCCTTTATTGATTCCGATTGTATTTCTGTCAAGGCCATGTTATGAAATTCGATACTGATATTATACCATCGGAGGATCAATTGGCTTTCCCGGTATTTGTTTTTGTTTGTGGTTACAAAATGAAGTAAATCCACAAAGCTAATGAAATTTTCCAGAGATAAAAATTATATTAGTTTTAAATTACCCTTGCATATCTTCCACGCCGTTCAATTTCTGTGACCTTTTCTAAAACCTTTTCGGTTTTAGCTTTGCCTGCAGTTTGTGTATAGCCTTTTATAAAGCATTTGTATGCATCTTCGTATATTGCTTGGTGAGCACTGCTAAACACTTGCTTTAACAATCTAATATCGACTGCTTTATCCTCTAAACGTGAAGAGTAATAGGAAAGGCCAAAATCGACTAAAACTAACTTTTTAGATAAAATAAAGTTAGAAGTAGTAAGATCACCGTGAATAATATTATTCTCATGAAGTAAGCCAGCATAACGGCCTATTTCAAAGCATAATTCAGATGTTACTACCTCTTTTACATTTGTCCCTTCTATAAACTCCATTATGATTTCAGCATGCAGTGGATCTACAAAGTAGATGAATGGAGATATAATCCCTGTCTTCTTTGCAGTAGAGATCATGGTGGCTTCATGAATTGTCCTGTGCATGCGGATTTCATTATCAAGAAATTTATGACGATAGCACTTGGAAACTCTAATCTTTGATATGGCCTTCTTACCATACCAGTTGATTAGATAAATGTCAGCTTCGGCTCCTTTTTTTATTAATATATTTTTACGATTCAATAGTATAATATATCTTTCACTTGTCAATAAAAAATATGAATTCAGCGAAACCTCGACAAGGAGAGAAGACAATTCTGCAAGAAGACTGTGCTGAGGATAAATTAAAAAACGGCATATTAACGTTAACTAACCAACGAATCATCTTTGAAAAGACAGAGGGAAAAATTGCCACTCTGTCCAAGACCACAGGTGACGTACTGTTAGATATTCCTCTCAATAAAGTATCATCAGTATATACTGAAGGATTTATCATAAAGAAAGTTGTAATTTGCATGGATGACAAGGCATACAAGTTCGGTGTCTTCAATATGGGCAAATGGGCAAAGGAAATCAGGAACCAGGTAAATATGAACAAAGTTGTATAATAGTTCTACCTCCTCCATCTAACCTCTACTGCATCAACCCTCCACGACTGATATGTAAATGACTCTTCTATACTTATACCATGTTTATTTGTAGTATAGTCGAGTATTCCTGTCCATGCAATTTGTACTCCGTTGTCTCCTGCAAAATCGATTGGACATGAAAACAATTTTGCATCAAATCTCTCGGAGGCGCTTTCAAGCATTTCGACAAGTCTCTTATTTGCTGCAACTCCTCCTACAATCATTGTTTCCTTTTTATCTGTAAATGATATTGCTCGTTCTACTGATTCTGTAACCATCGCAAATGCAGTTTCTTGCATTGAGTAACATACATCTGGTAGTGCACTCCTTCGTTCTGAAACAAGTCTTTTGGCAGCAGTAAGCAATCCGGAAAGGGATACGTCGTTTCCTTTTACAACATATGGCAGGCGCAGATAATTTTGGGATGACTGACTTGCAAGCTGTTCTATTCTTCTACCACATGGGGAGGCAAAACCAATTGCCCTTCCAAATTGGTCAATCAGTTGACCTATTGTAATGTCTAGGGTTTCGCCAAAAACTCTCCATCTGTTCTGAGAAAATGCTACTATCATAGTATGGCCGCCAGATACTAATAATACCAAAGGGTCCAAAGCACCTGTAATCATTGCTCCTAGTTCAATATGTCCTAGAGCATGATTAACTGGTACGAGCGGCTTGTTATAAAATGCAGCAAGGGCCCTTGCGATCACAGCTCCTACACGTAAACATGGGCCTAATCCAGGACCTGCAGAATATGCAATAATATCAACTTCTTTCATAAGGATTTTTGCTTTTTCTAACGACTGTTTCAAAACACATGGTGCTGTCTGAGCATGGTGCCTTGAAGCCTCCCGAGGATGGATTCCAGAACCTTCTGGAGGCCTATATTGATCACGTATGTCTGAAAGTATTTTACCTCTATTTTCATCCTGCAAAGAACTAAACTCTACTATTGAGCACCCAAACGTATGAGCAGTACTTTCTATTCCCAAACAGAACATATTTTTGTACATTTATCCACTGCTTGCAGCCGAAATTATTTTTACAACATCATTATTCTTAAGTTTATATTCTGCACCAACTCTCTGTTTGCTCCTAGCATCTATAGCATACAAGAAACCTCTTCCTATGTCCGCATGAATTGCCATTGCTAAATCTTTTGCAGTTGAGCCTTCACTCAGCAAATAGGCATCTGGTAGAATATTTCCTTTTTTATCCATTAGCTTAATTTCGTCTTGGACAGGATAAACAACAATCAGTTTTAATAGCTTAAAGCACGCGAGATTAATTGCTTCTTGGACGCCAGTCGAACCATATTTTGCAATTAATGAATATATGGCATCAAGGGCTTTTTTTTGTGGCTCATTTAAAATAACACCTGACTTGATAGTAAATGAATTGTCGCCTGGCAAATAATGTAGGAATCCGTTTTTTGTGGCTCTTCTAAGTAGGATTTCTGCTTCGGCTATACATGGAATTACATCTAAGCCAAGGTTCTTCAGCTTTGTGATGATATTTTCTGCAGTAGGTAAATCAGCTTTGTTTGCAGCAATAACAATAGGTTTAGCACTTGTTCGGAGTTTTTTACAAAAGTTAAAAAGATCTTCATCTTTCCAAAGGGTTGCCTTTTTACTACGTAGTCCAGTCTCTTCAAGAGCTTTGACGATATGGGTCTCTTCAATAGCAAGTCCAGTTAGCCGTTTGGACAGCATATTTTCTAGTTTTTGTGCTTGGCTTTCAGCTTCTCTTGCAAGCTTGTTCCAATCTTTACTTATTATGGAAGCCAGCCAAAGATCGAATTCATCTTCAACAAATTTAACGTCGTATAGTGGATCACCTATACCGAGCGGAACTGATTTGCCCTCGCTATCTGTAGAAGCAGACGCATCTACCACATGAATTAAAACATCTGCTTGTCTTGCATCATCAAGAAACTTATTTCCAAGTCCTCTGCCATTATGAGCTCCAGGGACAAGACCAGCTACATCAATCAGCTTTATTGGGATAAACCTGTTGCCGTCTACGCACATTGAGTGAACCGGATTATCTTGAACCCCAAACTCCTTACATACGCATTTCACCCTTGCGTAGCCCACACCCAGGTTTGGCTTGATGGTTGTGAACGGATAATTTGCAGCCTGCGCCATAAGTTCCGTCGCTGCATTAAAAAATGTAGATTTACCTACATTGGCTTTGCCTATCAGACCAATTAACATAATACATTATCAATCATCAACGACCAACATTAATGTCTTAAGTCTTATCATTTATACATCTACAGTTATAAGCATCATGTGGCCAGAATGTATAATGTTATATGATTATGATTATGCTTATACATATAAAAACATCAATAGCATTATAACGAATAACATATGACTATAATATTATAAGACACATAAAATTCCTGTTAATCCTAAGAAGATTTTTATCCAATCGATACAAAACCATATGTGGAAGTGGCTGGCATTGTTGCTATTTGCAATCTTGTAGCAGAGACTAACAGCAATATAATAACGCATTATCTCGCTCATTCAATGCAAATGCTGCAACATAGAGGAAAAGCTTATTGGAAGATGGTAATAGGAAACGGAATAATTGGCAGAGAAGGCTCACTTCCGCCAGATGACGATATTTTAAAAATGGTTCAAGAAAAAAAATTATATGCTAGCAATGGAATAGGATACCTTTCCAAAAGATCGCCACAGTTTCCTAGTATGAATACAATACATGCTGCTCTTGACGGTTTCTTTGTTGATACGGAGAAATTGCATTTACACCCTTACATAGGACAAGCGAGACATTCAGACTCCCTTTTCAAAATTTATTACATTTTTACTTATTTATTAATTCAGAGACAAAATGCAGAACTGGCAGCAGAATTCCTCGACCGACATCTAAGAGGGAACCTGATTATAAAAGTAAATGATGATATTTATGCTTATAGAAATAGCTCCGGTTTTAAACCCCTTGTTATAGCAACTAACAGAGACAAAACACTCTATATCATAGCCTCCGAAAATTCATTACGTACTTCGTTTATAGATATGGATTTTAACGACATCCCTGCAGGTCAATTAACTAAATTAAGCATAAAGAAAGGCTTTGAGATCCTTACAAATTTGACTAGTGGAAGATTAATGATGGATCCATTTGAATTTATTCGAGAATCGCATGTGGCTGCTGTAATAAATGGTAAAAGTATATACTCAATAAGAAAAAATATTGGTAAGGAGCAAGCAAATCTTCTCGCAAAAGAAGTAGATACTGGTTCAGCTTATGCTGAACCAGACTATACCCGCCCAATGGCACTAGGTTTCAGCATAGAATATCGAAGATTCCATAAAGATTTCGAGATCGCAGAAGGCATAATCAAAGATAGGTATGATGATTCAGATCATATGATAGACTTCTCAGAGCAGGTTAGTAAAAACAAATTACTTACAACAGGCAAGTCTCTCAAATTTGTCATCAAGAACTTAGTTAGTAATAAAAAAGTAGCAACAATTCAGGGAACAATTCAGACAGGTAGCACGGCTAGAGAAACAATTTACTATTTACGTAACGCTGGTGCACAATGTGTTGACGTTATTGTCAGTTACGTTGCAACAGTGGATGGAAGACAAGTTGGGCTCTATACTCATAACAGAGACCTCCTTGCAAACAAATACGTAGGTGAAGTATCTTCCATAAATGAACTCAACAATAAAATTACGAAAGAAATCGGAGCAGACTCTATAAATTATAACTCGCCCAAAATATTAGCGCGCGGCATAGGTCTGTCCGAGAAAAATCTTTGGTTTCCTGAGTGGGTAAGATTTTTGGATTATAGAAAGTAACGATGATGGTGAATACGAAGAAGGTAACCGATATTGACAGTAGCAGGATAACTGAGCGTAATCCAGATAAATCTCTCACCTTATTAGCGAATGGTAAGACCGAAAACCAAGGATATATTATAGAACATATAGAGCTTCGTCAGTATATTGAAGATGTTGATCCTTTTTTAGGTAATTACTCGTTGCTAACAGTATTAATAAAAACCGATAAGGGTGAAGTAGAAATGAAATATGATGAAGGTTTTAGAGGTAATAATGTAATTGAATCGGCAGCAAAAATGCTGAGCCACTATGCAGGATTTGCATCGTTAATTAATCGTGCATTAATAGAGTTGCAACGTTAACTGCAAAGCTATATACACAAGATAATTATATGAATTATGCTTGTAACTATATTCACATCCGGAGGCTACCTTTATGAGACAGATATCTGCTTGTGTTATATCCTCTGGTCATTAAATAGATTTATTTTTACCTTTGTAATTGTTAAAGTATTTGTTCTGCTTCACTTAGCGAGTTTATTCTTAGCGACCAATCAAAATCGTGGTTCCATGGTTGGTTAAACAGTATCGCTGATTTTGGAGCCACTATGTCTACCAAATTTACTGGAGCGTCGTCGATTAAAATATCAAATGGGTATTCTGCTTTAGCCGTACCATCGTAAACAAATATCAAGTCATCAGAATATATGTCGTAAAAGTCAAGCCATTTTGCAACGTATGCTACAGTTGATCTCTCTCTTTTTGTAAGAATAGAAATCCTATACCCTTTACGATGAATACGAGTTGTAATTTTTCCTATCTCTGGCTCTGTAGGAGGTATGTCTTTCCATCGATATTTCCATACATATCTGAAGATTCTATATACTTCTTCAGAAGAAATAGATAGGATCTTTGCAATATCCCATCTGTTAATTTCATTCTTGCTAATCTTTGCATTTTTGCGTTTGTTGTACTCTCTTGTCCACATTACCATGACGTCGGCAAGGACAGAATCTACATCAATTGCAACCGTTTTAGAGGCTGCGATACAAGCCATAAATCATATGTCTGCATTAATTGAATATTTATTTAGAACCCTCTTTTTTCCGTGCTTATTGAGTTTGAATTATTCATTCATTCATTCATTTATTATAAATTTTACTAGAATTTATTTCAACGGCTTTTTACAATGTAATTCATTTTTTCGTATTAGAACAAACAAAAAATATCCTTAATTGCATTGGTCAATCCCCTTATATTATATGTTGTATAGACATATTGTATAACACTAAAAAGAGAGTTTAATTTTCGCAAAAGAGAAAACAATAATCTAATTGACGATATAAGAAAGAATGGTAGGAACAAGGACAGTGATCATGATGAGGAAAAAGCCTTTGATGTGGCAATAATAGGTGGCGGGTTCGCGGGGTTGTCCTCTGCATTATTACTTGGCAGATATATTAGACCTACGGTAATTTTTGATAGCGGGCATATAAGAAACTCAGTGGCCAGACATGTCCATGGTTATTTAGGGTATGAAAATGTTCGTCCGGCGCAGCTTATTAAGAAAGCTTGGAAAGATGTAATGCAGTACAGATCCGTAAAAGTGATTAACGAGAAAATTGAAAAGGTTAGAAAATACAAGGATATTTTTTTATTGACTACAGACAAGGGTAGGATCTCTGTCAAATGTAGATATGTTATAATGGCAACAGGAATTGAAGATATAAAGCCAAGTATTAAGAATTTTGTAGAGTTTGATGGAAATGGAGCTTGGCATTGTCCTCACTGTGATGGATTCCAAAGCACTGGCAAGAGACTCATCGTTATTTCGTCTGCTGGTAACGGCATAAATTATGCAAAAGAATTCCTAGGGTGGACTGAGGATATTACGGTTTTTATAAACAACAGTAACAAAATGAAACCCGAAGAATTAGATGAAGCCAAGAAATTAAAGATCAAGATAGTACAAAATGACATCCCTGTAGAAATTACTGCGAATAAAAAAGGATCCCTCACCGGAATTGTATGTAAAAGTGGGAGATTATATCCTGGAGACGTAATATTCTATTATATGGGATACAAAATTAGAAATCAAATCGCAAGGCAACTTGGATGCGAAGTAGATGATCAAGGGTTTGTCAAAGTAAATAAAATGCAGCAAACTACAATTCATAATGTTTATGCAATAGGCGACATAGCTACTGAAAGACACTATGTAGTGCTGGCAGCAGCCAGTGGAGCGATGGCCGCTATATCGATTTACGAGAACCTGTTGAGACATGCAATTAAGAGAAAGTATGACGAAGAATATCGTAAGAGGAAGAGCATAGACTAATTTATAATAGATAGAAATTTATTCGATTCTTTCTTTCCTTCTGTTTTTCTATATTATTTCATTTTCAACTGGGTTAGTATTTAATACATTATCTACTATTTCGCCTGCTTTATCTGCTATTTCTCCTCTAATAGTTTTTCTAACACCTTTTGGGATTCTAGAGATTATTGCGTATGGTATCGCAATATCAGGAACCGGAATATTATCTTATCAATTGATTAAAGATACAAGAAAAGAAATTCACGGCGAGAATATGCTATTCCTACTGTTATTCAGATGGGAATAGTAGTAATTATATTATTTATTGCAGCAATACTAGAATGGCAGTTGATACGCACAATATGAATTTAGAAGAGATCATCATGGCCACTTGAAGTTAGTAGATCCCAGTTTGAACTAAAGTCTAAGGCTCCATTCATAAATAAATTCTAGTTATCTTCTATGTTATCTGTCTTTGTTGGTTGCTTGTTAATCTTTCTTCTTAATTGTACCAAAAAGTAATTTATAACCACATTTAAGGCATTCTTGTGAGCTTAAGAATGTTTCCAATCCTCTGCTAGTCATTTTGCTAAAAAGTTCACTACCACATTCCATACAGTAATATTTTAAACCGTGATTTGCCATGAGAAATTTCAATCATAAATAGTACCTAATAAATCGCCTTGCTAGAGTCTTTGATTCAAGACTGCTATTGTACATGCAATATAATATTGCTACTATTTTTATTTTGAGCTTTTTGCATCTGATTTTGCTTTTGTTCCATTCTTAACTTAGCATTATGTTTGAATAGTCTAGGTCCATTACTTAGTCTATATCCACAGCAAGGACAGAACAATGCATCCGTTTTATAAATATCTCACATACTTGACAGCTTTTATTTCCCCTACCATAATGACTGGATGCTTTATGACGCATACATATTCCCTTACATGTCATTTACTAGCTATGCATTATATTGAATGTTATATCAACCTGTGTAATTATTCCGTCTATTGTGCAGCTCAACAAAATTATTATTATATAGGTCAGGTTCTATGTCTGCTAACTTACTGATCCATTTAGTTAAACACTTACAACAAGACTAGAACAAATACGTCTCTATTTACACATCAATAATTGAACACGATTGCAAGGTTCTTAGAATAATGCAAACATAATAATAATAAAATTCAATATTGTTGGTTGTAATTTGTAATTCTTATTTCATGAGCTTATGTCCAAATGTCTAAAAATGCAATATATTATTATTCATCTATATGGAATGGTCGTGACGTAAAACGTAAGAAATAAGCATACTAAAAAGAATGGTGAGTAGATTGCTCCTATTATATTTAAGATTAGAAATTGTAATATATAGAGGCTCAAACCATCTGCAATAGGAATTACCGCTATATCTGTAAGTATAAACCCGATAACTGAAATTAGTGTTGAAAGAATAAATAATAATGCGATATTTTTCTTTGTATCTTTATCCATTTCTTGTATTGTAAGAATAACTATATTCCTCAAAGATTGATAGGGACCAAGTATGCTACTACTACGTATGTTTCTTGTTTCATCTGCTGCTATCAATAGAATGTACTGGACCATCCAAGCATTAAAAAACATAGAAATAATTGATAACAATAGAACTAAAGGAATACCAAAAGAAATAATGCTTACAAATAAGCTGTCATTTTGAATACTAATCTTAGAGATATAAATTGAGAAATGACCTGGCTTTGCAGAAGAAGCTAACTTTCCTCTCATTTCAGTTTCATAACCTCCTATATCTGCTAATGTTAGTGCATAAAATGAATAAATTATAAGGAGTTCAAAGATTATTATATTATAGTAGTTCTTATTTTCAAGACCTCTCTTTGGGATAATTTTCCTCGAAATCAGTGTTAATTGAAAATAAGCAATAGTAAAGGATATAAAAAATAAAAAGAGAACCAAGACATCTGAAGAAGGAAAATAGTTTTGAGTATTATTATTATGCAACCCAACAAGGTAAAATGCCTCAAATACAATAGAAATGATAGAACCTACAGAAGGCAATAGGAAAAGAATTGGATTTTTATAAAGTAAATATGCGCTGGTCTTGAAAATATTTGTGTCAGCCATATGTCAAAACAAGGTACAAGAGTTAGGAGAATTAAATGAAGCGTTGAAAAATCATGACAAAACGAAATACGATGCCAATAGCGCAGCTATCAGACCAACTATTAGCGATATCCACAAGATTACAAGAGCTTGAGAGAAAACAATCATTTAATTATGCCAAAAATATCAATCCATGGATAGAACAATAACACTTCATGTACAGAATAACATTTAATCTAAGCAAAATATAACTGAGAAACCGGTTTATTAGTTAAAACATTCAGATATATGCACCTAATCAGGAGAGAGTAAATAAAGCAAGACCGTATTGTATATCAAAGATACTTGATAGTTTATTAGAAAGTTCACTTTTTTAGTGTTTATGATGACACGTATAGCAAATGTAATAGAGCTAGTTGGTAGTTCTGATAAAGGCTGGCAGGATGCAGCTCAAGTCGCATTAGAAGAAGCCAGAAAGACAATACATGAGATAACTGGGGTAGAAGTTCTAGATATGACTGCTAAGGTAGATCCCAATACTGGAAATATTACTGAATATCATACAGTTGTCAAGATAGCATTTGGCGTAAAACATTAATTCAATTATAGGCCATTGCTTCTAATGCTATGCTATGCTATGCTATTATCATAGTAATAATAATGT
>JBKPMB010000281.1:0-2124 GCA_046731995.1 Thermoproteota archaeon
TATCTTACGTCTATAGTCATAGGTAAATTTGCAGAAATAAGAATGATGTATAATAACGAGATCGAATTACTTTATTATGTACCTGAAGATAAAAAGAATGATGCTGCAAGGTCTTTTGAGCATACTGCAGATATGATCAAATTTTTTGAACAGTACTTTGGAACAAAATACCCTTACAATAAGTATTCACAAGTCACAGTTGAAGACTTCATGTATGGCGGTATGGAAAACTCTAGCTGTACTACTTTAACGATAGATACTTTGCATGATAAAAAAGCTCATCTTGATTTTACAAGCGATCATTTAGTTTCCCATGAGCTTGCTCATCAATGGTTTGGTGACTTGGTAACGTGCAGAGACTGGCAGCATATTTGGCTCAATGAAGGATTTGCAACATATTGTGAGGCATTATTTTGGGAAGCTAGTATGGGAACTGATGAATTCCATTATTACATAATGCAAACAGCAGATGATTATTTTGATGAAGCTAATAGTAGGTACAAGCGACCAATTGCAACAAAAATTTACAAACAACCAGATGATCTATTTGACAGACATACTTACGAAAAGAGCGGATGCATTATCCACATGCTACGTAACTATATTGGTGACAAATATTTCAAGAGATCCTTAAAGACATATCTTCAAACATATGCTAACAGCGTAGCGGAGACTCATGACCTGCGCAAAGTGTTTGAGTTAGAATCAGGAAGAAGTCTAGAGCAATTTTTTGACCAATGGATTTTTAAAGCTGGACATCCCGATCTCAGGGCAGAATTCTACGTAGATTCCAGCATTGTAAAAGTAAAAATTGAACAAACACAAGAAGGCGATGTGTTTGAATTTCCTTTAGATGTAAGATTAGTTTTTTCTTCTCATTTTACATACGAGGATAAAAATGAAACGAGAGAAAAAAGAAGGGAAATGAAATATCAAGAAGCAGTTTATACTTTTGACATATCAGAAAGGGAAAATGTCTTCCAAATTCCAATACACAATAAAAAGAGAAGTAAAATAGAATGGATGTCGATTGATCCATATTTTAAGGTGTTAAAAACAATATCTCTCAAGGCTCCAAAAGAGATGCTCATCAAACAATTACATAATGGACAAACGGTAATTGAGAGAATAGAATCGGCTCGTGCTCTGAAAAACGAGTCTTCACAGGATGTTATCGAATCATTGCAAAAGACGATAATAGAAGACAATTTTTGGGGAGTTTCTGCAGAGGCAGCCAAAACACTAGGATTGATCAAATCTGATTCTGCCTACGAAGCATTAAAGAATTGTCTTTCTTCTTCGTATATGAAACATCCTAAAGTCAGACGAGCAGTAGTACGAGCTATTGGAGAATTCAGAAAGGAAGATTCACTTGATATGCTCAAATCAATGCTATTCGGTAGAGATAAAAGCTATTTTGTAGAAGCAGAGATAGCAACCGCAATTGGGAAAACAAAGAACATACAATCAATTCCTATATTGAGAAAGGCCATTGAAATGACTAGTTTCCAGGATGTTATAGCCCAAGGAGCTATCAAAGGTTTGAAAGAATTTAGTGAAAATAGAGAAATTGCTTCGCTGTTGATCGAAAAGAGCACGTATGGCCACAGCAACAGGATACGTGAGGCTGCGACTTTTGCATTGGGCAAATTTGTACGAGAAAATCACGAAGTATTTGATCATCTTAAGAAATTATTAACTGATAAGTGGCTCCGTATTCGCATTAATGCTTGCAGAGCATTTGCAGATGCGGAAGATCCAAAAGCAATTCCCGAGCTGACTTGGGTAATTGAGCACGATATAGACCACAAGGTAATAAGGATAGCTGAAGAATGCCTAAATTTGATCAAAGAATCTATGAAGACACCAAAGGAATTTATGACTATAAGAGAGGATGTTGATAAACTCAAATCAAAGAACCTAGAAATGATGCAAAAGATAAGCAGATTAGAGAGACAACTACAATAAGATTCAATATTCATCACACTTACTAACTATGTCCATAGCTAGGACATTCCCTGAATAACTGTCTTTGCAAAATTGTTTCTTACTTCTCTCTTGGATATGTAGACTTATATCAAGGTCTGGTTCAATTCACAACAAGGAATATTGCTCCATATTCCT
>JBKPMB010000282.1:0-2595 GCA_046731995.1 Thermoproteota archaeon
TGCTACAATTGCATATACTTTATGAAACCAAATCATTGTGCCATAGTGACAGATGAAGGATCAGATGTATACGGTAAAAGCTCTGGTGAAGAGATGCGCTAAGCAACATAATAGTAAATTGGCGTATTAATATAAGAGCTAGAATATGACAGGTAATAATGTAGTTGGATACTGGGTATCTCAGGAACAATACTCAATGCAAGATTTGTTCAAATTCGTAGCTGAAGCTGAAAAAGGCGGCTTCAACAGTTGTCTGACAAGCGACCATTTCCATCCATGGTGGCATGATAATGGCTATGGAAATTTTACTTGGGTTTGGATAGCTGCGGCAGCTGAGCGTACTAAGAGTATGCGGTTTATAACAGGAGTAACTGCTGCTGTTTATCGCTACAATGCAGCTATTATTGCACAAGCATTTGCATCTCTTGATGTACTTTATCCTGGTAGGATAGGTCTTGGCATAGGTACAGGAGAAGCCATGAATGAAGTTCCTTTGGGGTTTGATTGGCCATCGGCTGACATTAGACTGGCAAGGACTACTGAAGCAATTCAAATTATAAAGAATCTATGGGATGCAGGAAGAAGAGGAAAAAGAAGAAGTAGTACTATTGATAACGATAATGATAGTGGTTTTGTAGACTTCGGCGGCCAATACTTTAAAATTAGAGACGCCAAACTTTATACTCCACCTTTTTCTGAGAAAATACCATTATACATGGCAGCAGTTGGAGAGCAGGCAACCAAAACTGCTGCAAAGTATACCGATGGTTTAATTACACTAACAAAGCCTTATAAATCAAAAGAAATATTTGATATTTTTGATAAAGCTGCACGTGAGGAAGGAAAAGACCCTGGCTCTTTAGAGAAAATAGCAAAACCAAAAATATCATACTGTGAAGATTATGATAAGGCTCTAAAGTCAACAGAATTTTGGCGAGCATCCCTATTACAAGACGTATTCAATTTGGATATTAGTGATCCAAGAGAACTAGAGCAAAAAGCAAAAGATGAAGTATTAGATGAAAAATTGAAAGAATCAACTCTGATAATTACTTCAATTGATGACTGTATCAAAGCGTTAGAAGAATATTTTAAAGCTGGTTATACACGGCTCTATCCTCATAGTACCAGCCCTGATGAAATAAAGTTTATTCGAGATTTTTCTGCCAAGGTATTGCCTTACTTCACTGACAGAAACTCCTCAAATAAGTAACTAACATAGAAAAATATATTATCAGAAGAACTTATAGCAATGGGATATTAGACAAAGGTGCAACATCATACAAAGACATATTTGATGCTTTTGGATTGGCACTAAAGTTCTATCATTTTGAAGATAGCAGCTCTAGTAAATACTAGATTTTAATATGATTTCAGAATACATCATAAAATCACCTAATGGATCAATGCATTATAACGTCGATCTGATACAACGCCGTTGCATACAGGGATTATTTGGTAGAAGTGGAAAGCCTTATTAACAAAATACGAAGAGCTATATCAATCTAAATTGATGCACTCAAACAGCCTGCGTTGAAGCCTTAAACTTGTACTCCTTGCTATAGGCTACTGCGTCCATAATGTCTTTAACGATTTTACGTGTTAGCTCTTCGTTGTGTGCATGCCTCCACTTTAACGCAGACATCATTGTTTCACAGATCTCATCTAGTTCTTGAGATGTGATATGAGCCGTGAATTGGTCGGTTCCTAAACCATCTTCGATTCGCATGTATGAATACCATATCTCGTGGAGATAATAAACTTGTTTCAATTAACCTTAGCATCAGTCACTCCATTTTATCCACAACTGAAATTATTACACCATTATAGATGTAGATGAATATAAAAAGACTGTTCACGTTGTAGGTATTGGATTTATAAAAAATAGGAAGATTTAAAATTACTACTAATTATGTGTTAAAGGAGTACGATATTCAAGCTCCATTAAGGGACTGCTATTCTTCTGCTCAGAGGATTGTTGTAAAAACTATCTTAGTAGACCTAGCAATGCAGCCAGAGTGTCGAAGTCGTGATATACTTTGACTTTGGATTTAGATGATGCTAACACTAGTATTGCAAGCTACCACTTGCTGCAATCCATTGTAAGTTCTTGATCAATATATGCAAATCTATGGAATTAATCGTACTCCTTAAATAGCCTGGAAAACTCATTTGCCTTCTCTGCAGGCACAAAAAACTGTAGGTTGTTACATACATTGCAGAACATAAATGAAGCATTAATTGTTCCTGCTGTTCCATCACCCATATCAAATTCAATTTTGATGTTTGGTCTACCCTTTCCAAAATGAATCTGCTTCATCTGGTTTCCGCATATAGGACACTTAAACGTTAAAGATGTCATGGGTGTTATTATGCATGCATCCTAAATGTATTTTTAGTTAACTATGCTAGATCATGTAATATGTCACTTACACCCGTAGAGATGATCATAAAGAATGATTATTCGCTTTTTCAATCAGGGTGGAATATACTTATTCAACTTCATTGAATGCTTGACAATTTGGACATTGAAATACTGCATCTGAGGCTATTTGACTTTGAGAAATATTTTGTGCAATAATGTTGTCACATCTA
>JBKPMB010000283.1:0-3115 GCA_046731995.1 Thermoproteota archaeon
TCCCTTGCTATGACCAACGATGTTTACCTGTTTAGGTGAGGATGCTGGCATATTGTTGAGAATTTGTTGAACTTGTAAATTTAATTCCTTAGCATGATCTGCAGCAGAACCACATTTATCATCTGATTTATAAAAAGTAATTGGATAAAATGTGATGTTATCTTTTTTAAGTAAATCTTCCCACTTTGACCATACTTGTACATCTGAAGTATAGCCATGTATCAAAAGTACTGGAAGTGGTTTCTTTGTAGTACCACCAGTATTCCCATCAGTGTTATTATTATTAGTTTGGGATCGACTATTTGCTATGGATAGAGTGATCCACTAGCAATTATTATGATCATTATAGGCGTAGCAATCATTGCCATTATTTCCTTATTCATGTCTGTCAACCCATAGAGGCTACAATAAGTTATATCTATTTCACATACAGAATGTACAATCCAATACATGTCTTCTTGAAGCGCGGCAGGAGATAGTGTAACGGTGGGAACAAGTGAACAAGAAAGGTCAAACTATTCGTCTATTGATTTTTGCATGTAACTAATCATAAGTATTGAAATAGCCAAGCTCTATGTCTGTTTAATATTGTAAAAAGCATTGAATACCTAGAGTTACTGTATAGCACTGATTTGCTTCATCATTCCCACCTGGTTATACAACAAACTCTCTTCTAGAATTTTTATGTCCTTCCAGTGAGCAGCTGTACAGAACTGATGGTAGCTCAAACTCATCTTTCTTTTGAACATATTTTTAGCGACGACATATTTTAATAACTCACATTTTGACAATCTGACCTCTTGTTTTGGTATTAAATGACAATACAATTTTTATGAGACTAAGATCATTTAATAATCCAAATCAAATGTCATTGCTTTTTTTCCAATACGAAATGACAGAATCTCCGTAATCATGCGGTTTAGTTGCTTTTATAATTTCAAGTATCTTTTCAAAATTCGATTTGCGAAACATGTGAGGTGAAGTCGACCAGTGTTCCTCTGTCATGTTAGCAGTATCTATATTTGTATCACATATATTACAATGGAGTTTTTCTTCCAACCTATGGGACTTTTTATAAGCTCACTATAATATTATATTTTCTATGAGATTGCTAATTGAATTCAAGGAAAGATGCTTACAACATCAGCAAAAATATATTCTTATACAATAATCTTTTGTATTATATTGCCAATTTGTTAAATATAAACTGTTGCCTTATCTTGGGTATATGAATAGGGTCTATCCTAAAAGGAGAAAAATAAAATTTCGCTTGTCTGTATACCTATCTACTTATCTATCGATATAAAATTCTATATTAATATATGTGCCAATTCTTGTGATATTCTAATGATTTTTTCTGGCTATGATAATTCTAATCAATTATGGTTGTTTTAAACTTTTAGTAAAGCAAACATGAATACTTTACTGGAGATGTTGCATTAAATTATGTTATTATGATGAGGCAGAATATGGTGAGCGGCAGATATATTTTCTTAGAGGTAGGCTAGGTATATAGAAATAGGAGACTATGTAATTCCATTTAGAATGAGTTGATGACAATTATCCTGTCTGTACTAATAAAAACATTCAAAAACCACTGGTTATTAAATTCACACAATCAGCAGTAAAATAGGTGTATAGTTGGTTATGAATTTGACAAAAAAGGAGTTAAAAAGAAGAGAAAATCAAGAGCGCTTAGCTAGCGCAATAGCCAATCTAGATACAATAACTAAGAATAACAATATCCAGAGAAATATTAGAAATATGGTAAAGGAAGTTCTGAACATATTAAAGGATGAGAAGGGTGGTAGCATATCTGTCAGAGCTGCAAATGCTATAAGTATGCTAGATAGTGTAACACAAAATCCACAAATGCAGTCACATATTAGAACTATGCTTTGGCAGGTGGTTTCAACCCTGGAAAGTATAAGGGAATAAATATTGTTTGTCTACCTCTGGTTTTTAACAGGTTTCAGGGGTGGGGGAAGTTTTTCGAGTTTATGGGTAGGGTTAGCAAGATAATGCCTTGATGCTCCTTCTCCACTGAGCACAATATTACAATTAGCGCATCTATATCTTATTGCCAATTCTCTGTCCTAATTTTATAATCTAAACATGCCTAAAAAGGCTATGGAAGTAATATAAAGAATTACCTCAACCTAATGATGAGCCATACAAAGTATTATTAAGTCTATCCTCATACATGTAGTTTCTCAACTATAATTATCGTCTTCTAGCTGATCTTTGTCTTCATTATATCAGGCTCTTTTGATTTATCTTTGTAGGCCTCATCGTTATCACCAGATGAGCTTAGGTTGTGTTTGGATTTGTTAGGAGATACAAATCTAATTGCATCATCTACCACAGTAGCATTAGTGAGTAAATCTAGCTTCATAGAATAGCACTCTTTAGCTAATGACAAAAGACTAAAGTCATGAAAAATACTAACTCTAATTTGAATTTTGATGACTCTGACAAGGATGCATTTTACTCGGTAGTAGAGTTCAAAGGGCCATAGCAGTATCTCAAACTTTTTACTCCACTGCATTCTGTCTAACACTCAAAAATACCTTAAGGAGAAATGACTATAGTAATGTATCATATACAGTATATCTTAAGATAGAGAAGCATATAATGTATATGACTGCTGATCTACCAGCAGAAGTAAAAAGGTCATTGGCTCAAGAGTTCTTTGACTTTCTCAAAGTATTTGGAATAATCGGGTTAGCTATCGCATTTGTAATAGGTCAAGCAGCTTCTAAACTGGTTACCGCATTTGTTAATGACATTATAACCCCCCTTTATAGGAATATTCATACCAGCAGGAGATCTAAATGCCGTGTCATTTACTATAGGAAAATCAAAATTTATGGTGGGAGATTTGGTTTCAAATATAATTGACTTTGTAATAATTGCATTTCTAGTATTTCTAGCGTACAAGCAACTATCTAAATTCAAGCTAGTGGAAGACAAAACAAAGCCTGAACCAAAGAAATAGACTCAGTTATTAACGTCGTCATCTTTGGTATCATATTTCTTTCTCTCTTACACTATTGTTATAACTATATAGTCACGTGACGCATACATACATACTTTGCGAAAGTTAGCTTTATGC